>CAYXRA010000004.1:0-3652 GCA_964467525.1 uncultured Calditrichaceae bacterium | reverse complement strand
AGCGGAAGCAAGAAAATAGCTGCCCGATGTAATGATATCATTTTTTCCGATAAAACCGGTAATCGCTTTTTTAAAATCATCCGCAATATTTTCTTGAAGCACAATCGTATCAAACTCAATTTTTTCAGATTGAAGCAGGGCAAATAAAATCGACCAGGCGTTTACATTTTTTTTCATCTGTTTACCCCCCCTCCCCACGCGTAGGGAGGGGTGCAGGGGTGGGGCCGCTTGCTGTCCCTTCATGATTAGAACAAGCCGATACGTGAACTTCCGGTCAATTTCCTTCAGCGTCGTAATCGCTTCATCCTTAAAAACAGGAACAGGTTCCCTGCTTTCAATCAAACAGTCATCAACATCGATGAACAGGGCTACACTTTTTTTCATGTATCCATTTCCTTTAATGCATTGATCAGTTGATTATTTTCCGCGGCGCTGCCCACGGTAATACGCAGGCATCCTTCACAGCGGATCATCTGCGAGCGGTCGCGCACGATAATCCCCGCTTCATTTAAGTGCTTGTAAATCTTCTGCGGATTATCAAATTTGACGAGTAAAAAATTAGCGTCAGACGGATAAATATGTTCTACAATGGATAATTTTTTCAATCCCTGGGTCAGGCGCTGCCGTTGTTTCAGCAGTTGGTCAACATACCTGTTCTTGATATCAGACTCACTGAGCGCCTGAAGGGCAACTGCCTGGGTGTGGCGATTGATATTGTAGGGCGGCTTAATATTATTGAGAATCCCAATGATTTCAGGATTAGCGAAGGCAATCCCCAGCCGAATGCCGGCCATGCCCCAGGCTTTGGAAAAAGTCTGCATCACCACCAGATTGTCATGTTTGTCCAACCGGCTCAACCAGCTTTCGCTTTCAGCGAAATCAATGTATGCTTCATCGATAACGACCAATCCATCGAACATGTGTATGAGTTGCGCGACTTTGTCGACATCCATCAGATTCGCACTCGGATTATTGGGCGAGCAGACAAAAATCAGTTTCAGATCGGCATTCAAAGCAGTCTTAATTTTGGATAAATCCGGCTCGAATTGTTCGGTTAAGGGAATTTTAATCACCCGCACATTATTAATAGCTGCACAGACGCCGAACATGCCGTAGGTGGGCGGAAACACCATCATCGCTTCCCGGCGCGGCTCGCAGAATGCCCGGATCAGCAAGTCAATGACCTCATCGCTGCCGTTGCCGAGAAAGATACGCTCTGATGATATGCCTTTCATCGCTGCGATTTCATCCTTTAATTTCCTTTGAAAGGGATCGGGGTAGCGATTTTGACCATTGCCGGCAACCGAACCGAGGGCGTTTTCATTGGCATCGAGAAAAACATCGGCCTGACCGCTGAAATCATGGCGCGCTGACTGATAGGGTTTCAGGTCGCGGATATTTTTACGTACCAGCTTATTCAGATCCATCGCCGTCCCCTTCCAGGCGAATACTGACAGCGCGGGTGTGGGCATCCAGTCCTTCCGCTTCGGCCATGCCTTCAATGGTGCCGGCCAGTGCTTTTAATCCCGGTCTGGTTAATTTCTGAAATGTGATTTCCTTCATGAAACTGCTGGTGGTTACACCGGAGTACATACGGGCAAATGCCGATGTGGGCAGTGTATGATTTGTGCCTGAAGCATAATCGCCGGCTGCTTCCGGCGTGTAATCACCGAGAAATACCGATCCGGCATTGACGACTTTTTCCGCCCAGGTATCGGGAGCTTTCAGCATGAGGATCAGATGTTCAGGCGCGTAGGCATTAATCAGCGCCATACCGTCTTTTAAATTATCGATCAGAATCATTTTACTGTTTTCAAGCGACTGCCGGGCGAATTCTTTTCGCGGCAATTGATCGAGCTGTTCTTCCAGCGCTTTACCGACGGTTTTGAGCAGATTTTCATCATTGGTAACCAGGAAAACCTGGCTGTCCGGTCCATGCTCGGCCTGAGAAAGCAAATCGGCGGCGATAAACCGGGGATTGGCCGTATGGTCGGCAATAATAGCAACCTCCGAGGGACCGGCCGGCATATCGATGGCCGTGCCTTCCAGCGATACGCGCTGTTTGGCGGCGGTGACGTACTGATTGCCCGGTCCAAAAATTTTATCGACTTTGGGTATGGTTTCCGTTCCGTAAGCCATGGCGGCTATGGCCTGAGCACCGCCCGCTTTAAAAATATCCGTGATTCCCAGCAAGGCCGCGGAGTAAAGGATTGCCGGATGAATTTCAGCATTTTTATCGGGCGGTGTGCACAGGATAATCTGCGTGCAGCCGGCGATTACAGCCGGAATGCCGAGCATCAGTACCGAAGAAAACAGCGGCGCGCTGCCGCCAGGGATATAGAGGCCCACCCTTTCAATGGGAACGCTGCGCTGCCAGCACGTTACGCCTGGTTGTATTTCGATTTTCCGCACTTCTTTTAACTGTGACCGGTGAAATTTTTCTATATTTTTTTTGGCGATCAGAATCGCCGCTTTCAGATCCGCATCAATACGTTTTGCCGCCTGCCCGGATTTCTGCGGTTCAACATGCAGATCATTTAAACTGGCGCCATCAAATATTTTTGTGTAATGTTTCAAGGCGGCATCACCTCTGGATTTAACATCATCGATGATCGGTATGACCTTTTCCCCTATGGTCTCATAATCGTAGACCGGTCGTTGAATAATTTTTGGCCAGAAAGTGCGATCGGGATTATAAATCAATTCCATTTTAACTCCTAAATCACCATTTTTTCAATCGGCGCCACCAGAATGCCTTGCGCGCCGGCGGCTTTCAGATTTTCGATAATTTCCCAGAATTTACTCTCTTCGATGACCGAATGCAGCGAACTCCACCCCGCTTCCGCCAGAGGCAGTACGGTCGGGCTCTTCATGCCCGGCAGCATTTCACTAACCTGCTCGATCCGGTCATTGGGAATGTTTAAAAGAATGTATTTATATTTTTTTGCTTTATTCACCGCACGAATGCGAAACAGCAACTGCTGCAATATTTTATCTTTTTCGGGATCGATTTCCGTTGTACGGATCAGCGCCGCCTCGGAATGCATTACGGTTTCCACTTCTTTAAGCCCGTTGTGCATCAGCGTGCTGCCTGTACTGACAATATCAAAAATCACGTCGGCCAGACCGATACCGGGCGCAATTTCCACCGAACCGCTGATTTCATGAATATCCATTTCCAGATTGTTTTTATCCAGATAATCCATAAGAATATTTGGATAAGAGGTCGCGATTTTCAATCCCTTCAGACTGCCCGGATTTTCGTAAGGCATCGTCTTAGGCACGGCGATGGAAAGGCGGCAGCGGGCAAAGCCTAATTTTTCGATAATTTTGCCATCGCGTTTTTTTTCTATGAAAATATTCTCTCCCACAATACCGGCATCGGCAATCCGGTCGTGAACGCATTCCGGAATATCGTCATCACGCAGGTAGAGGATTTTCATAGGAAAATTGACGGCAACCGCTTTTAATTTATCGCGACCGCCGTTTTCAAAGCGTATGCCGCATTCTTTTAGTAATTGTGCGGTATGTTCGTATAGTCTCCCCGATTTTTGAACGGCTAAGGTAATCAATTTCGACTCCGTTTTATTAAAATGTATAAAATAAAAAACCCGATTCAGAGGAACCGGGTTTTTATAAAATTTATTTCATT
>CAYXRA010000003.1:0-72504 GCA_964467525.1 uncultured Calditrichaceae bacterium | reverse complement strand
TTTTCTGAACTAATTTTTGATTCTCTTTATAATAGATTCATCAATTCATTTACTGTGAAAGATTCATCTTTCAGTATATCCGGACCGGGCATTTTGCCGGCTTTCATTAATTCTTCGATTGCGTCCATCCGGATATCACGATTAACACCCAGCGCTGCCTGTACCCGGTTATTCTTTATGTAATAGATGATGAATCCGTCTTTTGAAATCCGGTCTCTGATAATTGTCTCATCCCAGTCTTTCGCATAGCCGACATAGCGGATGGGCAGACCGGCCAGATTCGTCCAGAAAAAGGGAATGATGTCGACTTTTTTTTTATCATCCAGCATATTGTGGGCGGCAATGGTTCCCATTTGCTGCGCCACCCGCCAGTGTTCGATACGGATCAGGCTATCGGTTTTCCAGTAGGGAAAGGTTGCAATATCCCCGGCGGCAAACACATCGTCTGTTACCTGAAGACAGGCATCGGTTTTAAGACTTCCGTCATCCTGTTTTTCAAGATCGTTGATAAAGTCCGTTACCGGCTCGACGCCGATTCCGATTACGGCCATATCGGCCTGAATTGAATCGCCGTTTTTGAGCGCCACTGTTTCCAGCGATCCGTTTCCCTTAAATTCGGCAACCGTATTTTTGAGATGAAAGCGGATACCTTCGTCTTTTTCCTTTTCCAAGATAAACTGTCCCAGCTCCCTGCCCATAACGACCTCGAACGGCACCGATTCCGGGGCAATGATGTGGATTTCTCTGTCATCATTATTCAAACTTTCCGCTATTTCCATGCAGATAAAACTGGCGCCGATGAGGGCAATGCATTTTGCTTTTTTTGCTTTGTTTAAAATATTTTCCGCATCTTCGACGGTTCTGAGGGTAAAAACATTTTTCAGATCTTTGCCGGGAACATCAATGGTTTTCGGACGCCCCCCGCTGGCAAGCAATAGTTTGTCGTAATTGAGCCTGGTTTTGTCGCTAAGTTCAACCTGCCTGTCCCTGAAATTGATGGCGGCGACCTGTTTTTCCAGATTAAGATCGATATCGTTGTCTTTGAAATAATCGGCATCATCCAACGGCAGCCAGTCTTCTTCCATCTCACCTTTCAGAAAATCTTTACTGAGATTGGTGCGGTCGTATGGTGCCCGCTTATCCGCTGAGACCATCTGAAGGTGTCCTTCAAAACCAAGATACCTTAATCTGCGCATGGCGGCATTACCCGCTGCGCCGCCGCCGATTATCAGAAAAGTACGCTCGTCTTTTTCCTTCCCGGCACTTTTTCCGGCCTGTTTTTTCTCTATTGTCTCATCAGGGAAAAGGACTACATCTTTATCCCTGATTTCCAGTTTGTAAGCCGTGAGGCCATCCAGGGCCGGCGGATCCGACAATTCGCCGTCCTGTACATCAAAGCGGGCATGATGCCAGGGACACATTACTTTTTTGCCTGATATAATGCCGGTTTCCAGCGGCGCGCCATAATGGGGACAATAGGGCTCGGTCGCATAATAATGATCATTGACTTTGATCAGCAATACTTCCGGTCCTTCGTCCGGGTATACGGTTTTCATTTCACCGTTTTTTAATTCATCTGTTTGAGCGATAATGATTTCTTTTTTTGGCATAACATCCTTCCAAAAATTATGATCTACATCTAAATTTTTTGCCTGTAAGACAGATTTAATTCCCACTTCGTAGAGATACAAGAACTATACCATTATAAATGATAAATCTGTATCTTTTTTAATTATAACAGTTTACAGAAACAATCTTTATTAAAACAGCGGTTATAGCTTTATTTTCATTTTTTTGACCGGGATAATTGTGAACAATCAGAACGCCTGGATATTTAAGGAAAATGATTATGTAAATAATTAGTACACAGGGTCTGGAATAAATCGGTTATTTCGTTTCCATAAGGCGTATCCCTCCACTGTTAAAGCAAAAAGTATAAGAGGGAATTTTTTTCAGGCAGGTTTGTTTTATTTATTAATGTATTTTATTACATGATTAAGCCGGTTAAGTTAAAAATCGCGGAAACAACCGGAGCTAAACAGGTGAATAAAACCGAAAAATAATTTCAACAAAAAAGGAGTCAGGATGAAATCCGTTCGTGATATCATAAAAATGAAAGGCAAACAAATATGGACCGTTTCGCCCGATGATACCGTCTTCGATGCTTTAAAATTTATGGCGGAAAAAAATATCGGCGCCGTGCTGGTGTTAAAAGATGAAGCGGTGGAAGGGATCATGTCCGAGCGGGATTATGCCCGCAAAGTGATTCTTATGGGAAAATCATCCAAAGATATACCGGTGCGTGAAATTATGACGGCCCGGGTTTATTTTGTAGAAATGGAACAAACAGCCGATGAATGTCTGGCAACGATGCTGGGACAGAAAATACGGCATCTGCCGGTACTGGACAACGGACAGCTCAGCGGGATTATTTCCATTGGGGATGTGGTGAAAGCGGTTTTAGAAGAAAAAAATATTGCCATCGAAGAATTACAAAACTATATCATCGGCAGGCGGTAATTGCGAGGCAATTGCTAATTTTAATCCAGCTTATTTGATGTGGAACCGGGCTGTTGATTCCTGCAGTAAAGGTTCTTCAATCAAGGTTGAGGCAAAGCCTCAGATTTAGGTTTTGCGCGCTTTAGTTTTATAGTAAACGGATTAAACCAGTTAAAAAATTATCTGTGAAACTTCTTATTTTTTCTGCTTTATGAATTTTTCAGGCTAAATGTATTGAGGATAATTTTTCCGTAACCACCCTTTTAAGCCATCAAACAGTTCCTGCGCTGTTTGCGAAAGCTCCTGTACTTCCTGCCGGGAAACAGTGCCGGCAGCATCATAGTCGATAACATTTCGTTTTGCGCGACAGACATTTAAATAATCGCGGGTTTCATTGAAAGACGGGCCCATGGTCAACGTCAGGCTTTCAATCGTTCGATAATGTTCGCTCTGACCATGACCGGGTTTAAAACCATTACAATACAGAGCAACGGTACAGCATTGCAAAGCTGCATTGTAGCTGATGGCAAACTGCCAATTTAAAGATAAATCCGTTAACTGGCTGTCCTGCAAGTCGCGTTCAATAATCTTTATTAAATTACCGATTTCTTCCCGACTTGTCTGATGACGTTTCAGCCAGTCATTATTGTACCAGTCGTTTAAGCTCATTGGTATTATCTATAATAAATATTTTTGCATCATTCATAACCGATGTTACAAAATGGTCCTTATTCCTGAGCCGCTCTTTGTATTCATCTAAAGAAAACACTGAAAAATTAATCTGCCGACCCAGTTCCTGCCCTGCCTTAAGCATCGATCCTGAAAACTTACGGGTGCTCAAGTCGCCGACAATCATCAAATCCACATCACTCTCAACCGTAGCATTGCCTTTGGCCAGAGAACCATAAATAAAAGCGGTATGGATGTCCTTTTCGAACGGCGTAAGATACGTTTTTATAACATCTTTTAAACCGACCGTCTTTATGAAAATCCGTTGCAATTCGTTAAACAACAGATGTTGTTGATTAATCGTGTAATAATGTTGATTGCCCGAGACGCGTTTCTTAAGCAACCCAATGGATTGCAGGTTTTGCAGTTCCAGACTGACCAGCCTTGGCGACAGACCAAAATGACCGGATAACTGGCGCAGATAGAATTCATCACCGGGATGCATGAGAAACCGGTTTAACAGCGCAATCCTTGTTTCGGATGAAAACAGGTTCTTTAACATTAACTTGTATTCTTATTAAATACAACTGTATTTAAATTAAATACAGATACCTCAAATTGCAAATCGCATTCAGTAAACTACAATTATACTTATTTCACTTTTCTTATAATCAATATTCAAATTCCTTTTTATCTAAGATTTCAGAATCCCTTCAATTTTTTCACTAACATATTTTTTTTCTTTGTCTTCATGATTACATCTTACAAGATCATCCAGTAATGTTTTTTCGTTAACTTTTGCCCAGCTTGAGATTCGAATAATTGACACTTCCATTATCCTGGCCAGACATGTCTCTTAAGAAATCAAAAAAATGCACGTGATCCCCATCTTTCCGGATCAATCTTCTTTATTTTATTCAAATTTTTTGAAAATAAATTTTCTCTTCAGGCGGGTATTGAAAAACTTAATGTAACCATTCTTCCTTAGCCTTTGCCTCAGCCTTTCCCCCTCAATTACAATCCGCCCACCATGCTGCGTATCAGAGAAATCAATCCCTGAGGAAAAACACCAAACCATACCAGCAGGATTGTCAGAACGGCGAGCACCAGGCTCCCGCTGAAGGAAACGGAACGTTTTATGGATGTTTTTTCCTGCGCCTGCTCCAGCTTTGCGGAATACATGGTTACAATAACACGCAGATAATAAAATAAACCAATAACACTGGTTAGTACGAGTACCGTCACCAATAACCATTTAGCCGAATGTACGCCTGCGGACAGGACATAATATTTGCCGATAAATCCGGCCGTTAAGGGAATACCGGCCAGCGAAAACATCATTGCCGCAAGCAATGCCGACAGAGCCGGTCGCCGCCAGAACAAACCACGATAGCTTTCCAGTTCTTCCGCTTCATTTTCCTTTGAAGAAAGCAGGCTGATGACGCCGAATGCCCCTAAAATGGTTATGAAGTAGGCTGTTAAATAAAAAACGGCTGCGTCAACCGAGCGAGATCCGCCGGCTAAAAAAGCCACTAACAGATATCCCAGATGGGCTATCGAAGAATAGGCCAGAATGCGTTTGATGTTATTTTGCAGCAGCGCCAGCAGATTACCAATTAGCATGGAGGCGATGGCGATTAAACTGAAAATAATGATCAGAGATTCATATTGATAAATATCGATGGTGATGAAAAAACGCAGCAGCAGGGCAAAAACGCCCCCCTTGGAAACGGTGGCGACAAAAGCCGTAACCGGCGCCGGCGCGCCCTGGTAAACATCCGGCGTCCATAAATGAAAAGGGACAACCGCCAGCTTAAAACCGAATCCCACCAGCATCAGGGCAAATCCGCTTAACGCCAGCGGCGAAATCGGAGTTACCGACATTAAATTTCCAATTTCGACAATATGCATCGAGCCCAGATCGGCATAGACAAGCGCCATCCCAAACAGCAAAAATGCGGATGACTGTGCGGCCAAAATCAGATATTTTAATCCCGCCTCCAGGTTACGCTCCCGGGTCCGGACGTACGATATCAGCGCGTAGAGCGAAATACTCAATATTTCCAATCCTAAAAACAGCGAAACAAAATGCTGACTGATTACCAGCACGGCAGCCCCAAGAACTGCCGAAAGCATCAATAAATAATATTCTTCAGCATTCAGAGCATGGTTTTTCAGATAATTGAAAGAAAGTACGGTAACTGCAATGCTTGCACAGAAAATCAGACCCATGAAAAACAGCGCATAATGATCAACGATAAACAGTGGATATATGTTGTGCGGTATACCCGCCTGCACCTGAAAAAGGGCGATTATTGCCAGAACAAGCGCAATCAGTGTAAAGCCCGCGGCAATAGCATGATGACGTTTAACGGCAATCAGGATCATTAAAACAATGACCGCGCCGGTAATAAAGATGAGCGGGCTTAGATTCAATAAGTCTGCTGCTGTTAGCATGCTACACTCCGAAAATCACTGATGATTTATTTTTTTAGCTGTTACGGGATTCGATTGAACCTGGCTGCCTGTTACTTCCATTTTTCTGGTTTCCCGTTCCAGCGTCTGCACCGTATGTCCGGCCGTATTCATCACGGTTTGCGGAAACAGTCCCAGCCAGACTATAATCAAAATCATTGATCCCATAACAATCATTTCGCGAAAACTGAAATCGGAAATCTGCCATGTTTTAGCTTGCTGGCCGTGAAAGACACGCTGCACAATGCGCAGGGAATAAACGGTAGCGGCGATCAATCCCACGGTGGCCAGTACGGTCCAGAAAACAGAGACGCGGAACGCGCCGACCAGAATCAGAAATTCGGCAACAAAATTACCCAGTCCCGGCAAGCCCAGCGAAGCCATGGCGAACACCATCCCCACGGCGCCCATACGCGGCACATTTTTCCAGAGGCCGCCCAGTTCATTCATATCGCGGGTGTGAATACGTTCCTGTATGGCTCCGGCCAGAATAAATAAAGCCCCGGTGCTGATTCCGTGACAAATCATCTGCATCACCGCGCCCTGAATGGCCAGTTCATTCAGAGAAAAAACGGCAATCATCACAAATCCCATATGACTGACGCTGGTATAGGCCACCAGTCGTTTCAGATCGCTCTGGGCAAAGGCCAGCTTGGCCCCGTAAAGAATGCCCAGCACACCCAGCAACATGGCGACCGGCGTATAAAGCGCGGACATATCCGGGAACAGCGGAACGACAAAGCGCAGTAATCCATAGGCGCCGGTTTTTAAAAGTAATCCGGCCAGGATCACACTGCCCGCGGTCGGCGCCTCGGTGTGGGCATCGGGCAGCCAGTTGTGCAGGGGAACGACCGGCAGTTTTACGAGAAATGCGATAAGAAAACCGGACATGATCCAGGCGGCGGTGATCAGCGACATTTCCGTTCCGATCAGTGAAAAATAGTTGAATGTATAATCGCCGGTATTGCCGCCGTGAATAAAATATAAACCCAGAATCGAGAGCAGCATCAGCAAACCGCTGGCCTGGGTGAAAATGAAAAACTTGTAGGCGGCATATACCCTGTTCTCATGTCCCCAGATACCGATCAGGAAATACATGGGCACCAGCATCACTTCCCAGAAGAAATAAAACAGGAACAGATCAAGCGCAGTGAAAACCCCGATGATACCGGCCAAAATCCATAAAATATTAAAATGAAAAAATCCCACCCGTTCTTTAATTTCAGTCCAGGAAACGATCACAGAGACCAATCCCAGAAAGGCTGTCAACAGCACCATCAACAAGCTTAAACCGTCCATGGCCAGGAAAAAGTGAATTCCCCATTCCGGAATCCACGGGTAATTAATTTCGACCAGCCACTGACTTTGCGCGGATAAATCAAATTTTGAAAGATTTTGCAGCCAAAATACCAGCACAATCAGCAGATCGGCCGCCGTTGCCGCCAGGGCAATCCAGCGCGGCGCAATCCTGTTAAAGCGGCCGGAAACCCAGGCCAATATACCGCCGATCATTAAAATTGCGATTAACCAGATAAGTATCATAAATACACCACCACGGTTATTGTGATTATGGCGCCGATGACAATTCCGGTTGCATACCAGCGCAAATGACCGGTTTGTGTCCGTACCAGTTGTCTGTAAAATACGCGGCTGGTTCCGGCCAGGCCTTTATAGATCAGATCAAAAAAATCACTTTTATTGATACGGGCAAACCAGACTAATGGAATAACAAAAATGGTATCATAGATTTTATCAAAACCCCATCCCGAGGACCAGAAGCGATGCAGCAATGCCCCTGCTCCGGCAGTGGAAATTTTATCGGCAAAACCGGGTTTACGCATGTAAATAAAATAAGCCAAACCGATACCCAAAAGTACAACCGCCGTGGCAATCACCTGAAACAGCAGTTCGAGGCTGATCGATTTCACCTGTAGTTCGAGAGCCGGCAGAGCCGAATGCATGTAATGGGAAAACAGCGGCAGGTGTCCCAGGGTATGGGGAATTTCGATAAATCCGGCAATGATTGAAAAAACGGCCAGTACCACAAGCGGTATTTTCAGCTGAAGGCCGGGTTTCCCGCTAACCTCGTTTTTGGCTTCGCCGTAAAATGTGACAAACACCATACGAAACGTATAAACGGCAGTTATGAATGCACCCAGTACGCCCGCCGCCCACAACCAGGTCTTACCCTGCGCGCCGGCGAAGGTATGCCACAGAATCAGATCCTTGCTGTAAAATCCTGCGGTGACCAGCGGCAGTGCGGCCAGTGATGCCGATCCGATAAAAAATGTCCAAAATGTAACAGGCAGTTTTTTTCGTAAGCCGCCCATTTTGAACATGTCATGTTCGTGGTGCAGCACCAGAATAACAACACCGGCGCCGAGGAACAACAGCGCTTTAAAAAAAGCATGGGTCATAAAATGAAATACGGCCGCAGACCAGGCACCGACGCCGAGGGCCAAAAACATATAACCGATCTGACTGATCGTCGAATAAGCAAGCACCCGTTTAATATCACGCTGGGTGAGGGCGCTGAATCCGGCCAGAAGGAGTGTTAAAGCGCCGATCACGGCTACGGCGAGCTGTACAGACGGAGCCAGTGCAAAAAGCACATGGGTGCGGGCTATTAAATATACGCCCGCCGTTACCATCGTGGCGGCATGTATTAATGCGCTGACCGGCGTTGGTCCGGCCATGGCATCCGGCAGCCACGTTTGCAGCGGTAACTGGGCCGATTTACCGACCGCACCGCCCAGCAATAGTGCAGCGGCAAGCACAGCCTGCGTTGAGCCCGGCGTCCAGTGCCGCGGCGCCTGCTGAAGGATATTCTGAATATCAAGCGTACCCAGACTTGTAAATAACATAAATAAGCCAATGGCCATTGCCGTGTCCCCAACCCGGGTTACGACAAAGGCTTTACGGGCGGCATAACCGTTCTCCGGATCTTTATACCAAAATCCGATCAGCAGGTAACTGCACAGGCCGACGCCTTCCCAGCCCAGATAAAGCAGCAGCAGGTTATCGGCCAGAACAAGTACGAGCATCGAGCCGACAAAGAGATTCATATAAGCAAAGAACCGGCTGTATCCTTCTTCTTCGATCATAAATTGCGATGAATACAGGTGAATCAAAAATCCGACAAAGGTAATGACAAAAATAAAAACCAGTGACAGCGCATCGAGATAGAATGCAATGGCCGGCTGAAATGCATCGACGGCAATCCACTGCCAGAGAAACTGACTGTAAGCCTTGCCCTCGGGAGGCTGAACAAGAAATTGTACAGCGATCAAAATAGTAATCAGTGCCGGCACACCAACCGATCCGACGCCAATCCAGGCGGTCAGGTTTCGCGTCAGCCGCTTCCCTGCCAGGGCTAATATCAAAAATCCCAGAAATGGTAAGGCCGGAATGAGCCAGAGTAAATCGAGCATATCATCCTCTCATTTTGCTGATGGCGTCGCCGTCCAGCGTTTTGAATTTCTGATAAATCTGCAGAATCAGACCTAATCCCACGGCAACTTCCGCCGCGGACATGGCCAGAATAAAAATAAACATCACCTGTCCGTCCGGTTCGCCCCATTTGGCGCCGGCAAAAATGAATGCCATCCCGGCGGCATTGATCATGATTTCCAGCGACAGCAGCATAAAAATTATATTGCGGCGTACCATCAGACCGATTAAACCGAGCGTGAATAAAATGCCGGATAGTATCAATCCGGATTCCATGGGAATGGAAATCATTCTGCAGTTTCCTCCATAAAACGGTGTTTAACATGCTTTTTGCGTCTGCTCAGGTGATAGGCGCCCACGATGCTCGCCAGAAGCATCATCGCCGCCAGCTCCACGGCCAGAAGATAAGGTCCGAATAAGCTGATTCCCACCTGTTTCGGATGGATTACCGTTCCCATTAAAATCCTGTAATCCGTGTTGAATATCACCAATAACTCAATCAGCAAAACGAGCGACAACAGCGCCGGACCGATCCACATTGCAGGATGCAGCCATTTTTTTTCCTGAGCAACGGCCGGTTGACCCAAATTCAGCATCATGAGCACGAACAGAAACAACACCATGATCGCCCCGGCATAGATGATAATTTCCAGCGCGGCGATGAAGGGTGCTCCGATCAGATAAAATATCAGGGCAACGGCCAATAGTGAAACCACGAGATACAGCAGGGCGTGCACGGCGTTCAGGCGCGTGATCACCATAAACGTCGAAAAAATGGCAATTGCCGCGGCAATATAAAATAAAAGTTCCATAATCTGATTATTTCAAAAATATGCTACACATTTATTTAACTTTACGGACAGGCTTCACAAAAAAGTTTAACCCGTCCGTCTTCTTATCCTGCAAAACTTACAATACCTCAGGGCATTAAATCCCGGATATCGATGGGCGGATTTTCATTGGCCGCTTCTCCTTTATCCTTTTCACCGGTCTTCAATCCTGAAAAATTATAAAAATTATAGCCCTTGTACTTCCCCTCGCCATTGATTAACAAATCCTCTTTTTCATAGACCAAATTCTGCCGGTCATATTCGGCCATTTCAAAATCGGGCGTCAACTGGATGGCGTAAGTGGGACAGGCCTCCTCGCATAATCCGCAAAAGATACAGCGCGAAAAATTAATCCTGAAAAAATCCGGATACCGGCGTCCGTACTCATCTTCCGTGGCCTGCAGGGCAATGCAGTCCACCGGACAGGCCACCGCGCACAGATAGCAGCCGACACAGCGTTCGCCGCCGTCGGGATCACGGGTCAGTACAATCCGACCGCGCCAGCGTGCCGGCAGTTCGATTTTTTCTTCCGGGTACTGCACGGTAAAGCGCGGACGAAACATGCGCAGAAAAACCAAATATATCGATCGCAATATGCTAAGCATTTATAATCCTCATTTCATCTATGTCAAATCGCCGTCCGTCTGCAGGCGGATATAATTTAACCCGTCGCAAGCAGGACAGCGCCGGTAACCAAAATATTAATAAGTGCCAGCGGCAGCATAACTTTCCAGCCATAAGTCAGCAACTGATCGTAGCGCGGCCTGGGCAGCGAAGCGCGCAGTAAAATTATGAACAATATCACAGCAAAAGTTTTCAGGGAAAACCAGACCAGCGGCGGCAAAAATGACGGTCCCAGCCAGCCGCCGAGAAACAGCGTTACACTGAGCGCGGAAATCAGCGTGATACCCAGGTACTCCCCCACGAAAAACATGCCGAATTTCATACCGGAATATTCGGAATGATAGCCGGCGATCAGTTCGCTTTCCGCTTCCGGAATATCAAATGGCAGACGATGGGTCTCGGCAATGGTGGCAATCATAAAAATGACAAATCCCAAAAACTGGGGAATAACAAACCACATATCCTTTTGTGCTTCGACAATACTGCGCAGACTGAAGGAACCGCTCATCATTACAACACCCATCACCGATAAGCCCATGAAAACTTCATAGGAAATCATCTGCGCGGCGCCACGCAGCGCGCCTAACAGCGAATATTTGTTATTGGAAGCCCAGCCTCCCAGCACCAGGCTGTAAACCCCGATGGATGATGTGGCCAGAAAAAATAGTATACCGATATTGAGATCCACCACGTAGATTTCCGGCGTAAAGGGCACGATGGCAAATCCCAGCAGAACCGTGGCCACAACAATAAACGGGGCGATTACAAAAATAACTTTATCGGCAAAAGGCGGAATCCAATCCTCCTTAAAAAAGATTTTAATCATGTCGGCGATAACCTGAAAGATGCCGAAAGGTCCCACCCGATTCGGACCGTACCGATCCTGCCACAGTCCCAGCATGCGGCGCTCAACCCAGATCAGCGCCGCGGCCATCGTCAGCACGCTGAACAAAATGCCTGTCACAATCATTAACTGACCGATTATACCGTTCATTCACTGGCCTCCGTAATTTTGATCCAGGCCGGCAGCAGAGTCGTTGCCGGTTCCGGCAGCCCGGCGGGTAATTGAACGACGCCATGCGGCAGAGAAGGTTCGACTTTAACCGCCAGTTTATACAATCGGTCGGCGATCTTAAACTGTACCATGGATTCACTCCCGGTTTCCAGCCGTTTTGCATCGCGGTCATTGATTGCCAGACAGGGCCGCGGCGCCCGTTCTTTCACCCCGCCGGTATGCATGCTTAACGGATCACTGCCGAAAATATGATATGCCGGCAGGGCCAGCCATTCATTTTCGCGCTTTTCGAAAGGTCCGGGAATCTGATTGAAATAACTGCTTTCGTCTTTTTCCGGCGCTTCGATTAAACGCAGTCCCGGATCACCGCCGTGCAAACCAGCGCCCACTTCAATCTGATATTTGTTGACGGACTGTGCGGAATTCCAGCCCGGCGACCAGAAAAGCGGAATCATCGAAGGCGGCGGCTGACCGCCATAGCCTTCCATTGAAAAACTGAATGCGGAATTTTCATCCAGCGGTGTTTTCCGTTCATGCACGTTTTCATCGGCATGCATTGCCGTGCGGCCGCTGTATCGACGGGACTGCCGCGGAATACGCTGATTGTGTACACGAAAATCCGCGGGCGGGCTGATCTTATCAATGCCCTTAAACATGTCGAGTGTTACGCTGAGCTGCCGGGTCACGTCATCGATATTATTCCAGCTTTGCATCGTTTGCCTGCCTGCGGCAACGGCAATTTCCTTAAGCCATTGCCAGGCGGACTGAACGGGTGGTCCGGCAATACTAACCTGGAAAAATCGCTGCGCCCGCCCTTCCTGATTAACCATTGTGCCGGTCGTTTCCGAAAAAGCGGTAACCGGAATTAGTGCATCCGCTTTTTCTGAGGTTTGGTTCATCAGACAATCGAGCACGATCAGATGGCGGCATTGATCAAAGAATTCATCTACCGCTTTTTCAGCCATGCGCGAATAGAGATCATTCTCAAGAACGATGACTGTATCCGCCCTGCCATCCATAACCTCATGTTTTGCCAGGGCCAGCGTGCCGCCGGACATCAAACCCAGTCCCATGCCATTAGCCTTATGCAGGGTAAAGCTGAGCGCGGCTTCGCTGCCGTGGCCGGATAACGCTTTTGCTACATTGGCCGCCGCCTCCAGTATCGCTTCACTGCGACAGGAAATGCCGGAAATGATAAGCGGATTTTTAGCCTGTTTCAGACTTTCGGCGATTTCTGCAACCAGCTTTTGCATATCCGAAGATAAGTTTTCAACGGGCGGAGCGTCCGGATTAATGGCATGAGCCACGGCAAAGCCGAGACGGGCTATGTCATCCGGCGCCATCCGTTCGGCGCTGCGGGCGATTTCATCCAGTTTAGTTTGCGCCGGCGTGGCAAGGTAGCACGGGCTGTATGTATTCTGAGCCGCCTCGCGCACGGCGGCATCATGCCACTGCGGGATATTCAGTTTGCGGGCGATCTTTTTTTGGATGTTGCGCACCGCCTGCCGCACGGAAAGCGCCATCACCGGAGCTGTATTGGTCAGATCTTCTCCAAGGATCAGAATCGCATCAGCATTTTCCGTTTCTTTGAGTGAAGGGGTCCGCGCCGGTCCGTTTTGCAAAATTTCGATGACCTTTTGGATAAGATGGTCTTCATTATTGGAGAGACCGGCATAGAAATTTTCTTCGCCAACCAATTGCCGCAGCGCAAAATTGGATTCCAAAGAGGCGACTGGCGAACCGATGCCGATAACACGATCGCTCTGTTTAATCATTTCCGCAACACGTGTCATAGCGGCCTGCTTATCGACGACAATCTGTTGGGCCTCCGCCCCGTGACGCAGCCATGGTACGCGGATGCGTTTTTCGCTGTTAACGAATTCATAGCCGAAACGCCCGCGGTCGCAAATAAAATAACCGTTAACTTTGCTGTTATAGCGGGCATAGATCCGGCGCAGGGCGCCGTAGCGTTCACCGGCGATGATATTACAGCCAAGACTGCAATGCTGGCAGACGGAGGGCGCCGTCGTCAAATCCCATTTACGCGTATAATGCGCTTTTAATGTTTTATCGGTAAAAACACCGGTTGGACACACCTCTACCAGATTTCCACTGAATTCGCTTTCCAGGATGCCCTCTTCATGGCGACCGAAATAGACGTGATTATGGGCGGCAAAGGCATCCAGATCCTTACCTCCGGCATAATCCTTGTAAAAACGCACGCAACGGTAGCACTGAATGCAGCGATTCATTTCATGATTGATGAACGGCCCCAGATACTGATTGCGATAGGTACGCTTTGGATAGCGGTGCCGGCGATAAGCATGTCCGGTCATCACCGTCATATCCTGCAGGTGACATTCCCCGCCCTCATCACAAATCGGGCAATCGTGGGGATGATTGGTCATCAGCCATTCGATGACACTGGAACGCATTTCCTTAGCCTCCGCATCGGCAATCGACAGGCGGGCGCCATCCTGCACCGGTTCCATGCAGGCCATTACAATTTTGCCGGTGGTGTCTTCCTCATCCTTAAACATTTTCACCGCGCACTGGCGGCAGGCGCCAACGGACCCCATCGCCGGATGCCAGCAGAAATAGGGTAAGTCCAGGCCCAATGACAGAATGGCTTCAAGCAGATTCTGATCTTCCTTAACCTGACAGGCTTTGTTATCTATATAAATGGTGACCATTTAATCACTCCAGGGACATCGTTTTTCTTTAATATGGCGTTCAAAATCATTCTTAAAATATTTCAGGGCGCTTTGCAGGGGTTCCATGGCGCCGGGCGCCAGCGCGCAGAATGTTCTGCCGGGGGCCAGATATTTGGTGTGCATCGACAATAATTCCAAATCTTCTTCCCGGCCCTCGCCCTTTTCGATGGATTCGAGAATGCGTTCCACCCAGGGTAAACCGTCGCGGCAGGGCGTACACCAGCCGCAGGATTCCCTGGCAAAGAAAGTTTCCAGATTGCGTACGAAACCAACCGGACAGGTCTGATCATCAAGAATGATCAGCGTTCCGGTACCCAGACGCGACCCGGCATCCATCACATGTTTATAATCCAGTTTGATATCCAAATGTTCGGATGTCAGAAAATCGGTGGAAGCGCCTCCGGGCAGAGCCCCCTTGAAATGAAGTCCGTCAAGCATGCCGCCGGCGTGTTCATCCAGAATTTCGCGCATGGTCGTGCCCATCGGCAGTTCCCAGACACCCGGCTTGTTTACTTTACCGCTCACGCCGTACAGTTTTGTTCCGCCGTCTTCCGTGTGACTCAAACCGCGATACCAGTCGGCGCCCTTTTCAATGATTGGCGGTACCGCACACAGGGTTTCGATATTGTTCACAATTGTCGGTTTTCCGAACAACCCGCTTACCTGCGGAAACGGCGGTTTGGCCCGGGGAACGGCCCGTTTCCCTTCCAGGGCATTCAATAGTCCTGTTTCTTCCCCGCACATGTAGCGACCGACGCTGGTGTGCAGATGCATTTCAAGATTATAATCCGATCCGAAAATATTTTTACCGAGGTAGCCGGCCGCGTAGGCCTCACTAAGGGCTTTTTCAATAAGCGTTGCTGCCTTCTTGTAGGCCCAGCGTAAAAATATGTATGATACATCCGCACCAATAGCGTAGGCACTGATAATCATCCCTTCAATAAGCAGATGGGGATCGCCCTCGAGCAGCAGGCGGTCTTTAAAGGTACCGGGTTCCATTTCATCGGCATTGGCAACCAGGTACTTCGGATGCGGTGCATCATCGCCCATCGGAACAAAACCCCATTTAACACCAGTAGGGAACCCGGCGCCGCCCCTGCCTTTCAGATTGGATTTTTTTACCGTTTCCTGCACTTCTTTCGGGGACAATTTCCCAACGGATTTCCGTGCCGCCTGGTAGCCGCCGGCTTTCTCATATTCCTTTAAATTAAAGGGCTTTCGGTCCGGATGAATATTTTTGGTTAATACTTTTTCCATTTTTAATCGTATTTTTTCAGAATGTCATCAATTTTTTCCGGCGTTAAATCCCGGTATAAATCGTTATCGATCATTAAAACCGGCGCATGATCGCAGGCGCCCAGGCAGGCCATGGGCAGCAGGGTAAAGCGGTCGTCTTTGGTCGTTTCGCCCAACTTGATTTCCAGCTTGTCGAATAAATATCTCTTAATATCCTCGTACCCCATAATCCAGCAGCTTATGCTGTCACAAATCAAAATCACGTGCCTGCCGACCGGTTTTCTGTAAACCAGATTGTAAAACGTTGCCACATTGTCAATCGCTGCAGGCGACATATCCAGAAAATCGGCAATATCTTTAATCGCCTCATCCGACACCCAGCGACGGTGTCTTTGCACCACTTTCAGGGCTTCGATACAAGCGGCCTGTTTTTGAGGAAAATGGGCCAGCTCTGTCTCAATCTCTCGTTTTTCCTGTTCACTTAACATGATCTGTTAAAATTCCTTTTACATTTTTTTCGGAATCCGATTTGGTTATCCGCATACCTCAACGGTCCACATCGGCCAGAACAAAATCGATGCTGCCCAGAATGGCCAGCAGGTCGGCGACGGTATGCCCCCTGCTGATATAGGGGGTCATCTGGATATGCGGAAAAGACGGCGCCCGTATCCGCGTCCGGTAAGACATGGTGCTGCCGTCGCTGATTAAATAGTAACCGTTGTTGCCTTTGGTCGCTTCAATACCGGCGAATGCTTCGCCCGGCGGGATGACCGGTCCCCAGCTCACGTTGAGAAAGTGAGTAATCAATGTTTCGATATGCTCCATCGTTTTTTCTTTCCGGGGCGGCGTGGTCAGAGGATGGTCCGATTTGTAGCTGCCTTCAGGCATCTTTTCCAGGCACTGACGGATAATACGGTTGCTCTGATACATTTCCTCGATCCGCACCAGGGCGCGGTCGTAGCAATCGCCGTTCTGTGCGGTCGGAATATCAAACTCAAATTGTTCATAGCCGGAATAGGGTCGTTTTTTGCGAAAATCCCACTCGTATCCGGTCGCCCGCAGTCCGGGTCCGGTAATCCCCCATTCAACGGCTTCTTCAAAGGTGTAACTGCCAATGCCGACGGTGCGCGCTTTGAGTATGCGATTTTTAATGGCCATCTTTTCGTAATCTTTGAGATGTTTCGGAAATTTTTTGGTGAAGTCATCGATCATCTTGTCCCAGCCGCGCGGCAGATCCTGGGCAACGCCGCCGATACGGAACCAGTTAGGGTGCATGCGGTCGCCGCAGATGGCGGCGATGATATCATAAATATATTCCCGATCATTGAATGTGTAAAAGACCGGGGAAAGCTGACCCAAATCCTGGGCAAAAGTACCGAACCATACCAGATGGCTTTCGATGCGGAATAACTCACAAAGCATTACCCGGATTACCTGAGCGCGCGAGGGCACATCGATGCCGGCCAGTTTTTCAACGGCCAGCAGATAGGGCAGATTATTCATTACGCCGCCGAGATAATCCACGCGATCCGTATAGGGAATGTAGGTATGCCAGGACTGGCGCTCGGCCATTTTCTCGGCGCCGCGGTGATGATAGCCGATATCCGGCACGGCATCGACGATGTCTTCGCCGTCCAATTGCAAAATAACACGCAGCACGCCGTGTGTGCCGGGATGCTGCGGTCCGAGATTGAGAAACATGAAGTCTGTTTCCTCACTCTGCTGTTTTAAGCCCCAGGCTTCCGGATTAAACTGCAGCGCTTCCTGTTCGCGCAATTGTTTATCTTCAGGCAGTTGATAGGGATCCATTTCCGTTGCCCGGGCCGGATGCTCTTTGCGCAGCGGATGTCCCCCCCAGGTTTCAGGCATCAGAATTCGGCGCAGATGGGGATGCCCCTCAAAGGTAATTCCAAACATATCGTAGACTTCGCGTTCGTACCAGTTCGCATTTGCCCAAATCTTATGAATGCTGGGCAGCGACGGATATTCGCCGGTCAGAGCGACTTTTATTCGCACATCGGCATTGCGTTCAAACGAAAGCAAATGGTAGACTATCGTAAAATCGCTTTGCGGCTGATTATTGCGATTCTTACGGTTCCGCTCGTCAATTGCCGTCAGGTCATATAAAAAATTGTATGGTTTTTCTACCTTGTTTTTTAGAAAATCGAGTACGTTCAGGCATTGATTCCCGTCAACCCAGAGTGTCGGAATTGTATCGCTGGTCTTTTGAACAGTGAACTGATCGCTGTCGAATTTCTGCGATAAAGTTTCAATAATGTGATTTTCATTCTTCATAAATAATGATCTCTAACTTGCTTTCCCTAAATCGGCCGTCCGCTTTCTTTCAACTAATAACAAATCCATATCCGGCTATCCGCCGAATCTGTTTCCGGATATACTGCATCTTTTATTTCATTCAGATCTCATCCGGGGAGCGCAAATCGGTTTTAGTCTCCCTTTCCTGTATTTTGCGTTCCCTGATCGCCGGCTTTTCCGGTTTGTAGATTCCCTGCGGTCCCACAACCCAGGACAGGGGGCGTTTTTCTTTACCAACGGCTTCCCGGAGCAGCACCAGGCCTTCCATGAAGGCATCGGGTCGCGGCGGGCATCCGGGTACATACACGTCCACCGGCATAAATTTATCGACGCCCTGCACAACGCTGTAGATATCATACATGCCGCCGGAATTGGCGCACGAGCCCATCGATATTACCCAGCGCGGTTCCATCATCTGTTCATAGAGCCGTTTGATGATCGGCGCCATTTTTATAAATACCGTCCCGGCGATAATCATTACGTCCGCTTCTCTCGGCGTGCCGCGAATGACTTCGGCGCCAAAGCGGGCGATGTCATAGCGACTCGTGAGACTGGTAGCCATCTCAACATAGCAGCAGGACAAACCGAAATTAAAGGGCCACATGGAATTTTTGCGTCCCCAGGCGATCAGATCCTGCAGGCGGCTGAACACGAAATTCTGACGTGAAACCTCTTCGAAAGAGCTGTTGCCCTCTAAGGATGCAGCCGGTTCTTTCGGCTTGCTTAACCACCACTTCATAAACTAATTCACTTCTTATTTAAATTTTTGAATTTTTTGACAATTTTGCGTCCGCTTAATGCGAAATCGAGCGCACCGATCCGCCATTCATAAATCAGCACAACGAGCAAGACACCAATGAAAAACAATATACCAAGATAACCCGCCCAGCCCGCTTCTTCGAATGCAATAGCCCAACTGATGATAAATACTGCCTCCAGATCAAAAATCAGGAAAAACATGGCAATCAGGTAAAACTGAGCAGAAAAGCGCAATCGCGCAGAACCGGTCGAAAGAATACCGGATTCATAAGGTTCGCCGGTTTCACGTTCCTTATGGCGCTGACCGAGCGCATAGGAGATCAGTCCCATCAGGACTACGATCAAAAATACCAGACTTGTGTAAACAAGAAACGGCCACAATACGACGGAACCATCTGCTGCAGAATTCAATTTGATTTCCTTTTTTTAACAGGATTATTTATTTGTGATTATACAAAATTATTATCCAGGATCAAAAACTACCCGGAATTGAACAACTATTTGCGAAACCCGATCAACGATTACGGATACCTTCCAGTGCGGTTTTTACTTCCAGCCAGCTTTTCTCAAAACCTTTTTGAAGCTCTTTCCAGGCAGCCCCGCCGGCTTTCTCCAGTTCATTGAGCTGCTGTTTCATTTCCGTTCGTTTTTGCATTAATTCCGAAACTTCTTTTTCATAGCTGTTCCGTAATTCATTCGTTTGCTGTTCCGCTTTTTTCTGCAGCTTTTCAATTTCCTCATCCCATTCTTTTAACTGTTTTGTCATCTTATCTATATATTCCTTTCTTTCCGACATGACTTATCCTCCTTACAAATAATTTTGTTTATCATTTATTAATCGAGCGCCCTTATGAAATCCACAACAGCCGAAAGCGACATCCAGAGTCATCATAACGGTAAAACCGACCATAAGCCCCAGCGTTGCAATGTCATTATTTTTTGCACTTTGTGATTCCGAAACAGGTTCCCCGACAACACCAACGACCGTCGTTCCAGGGACAAAGGCCATTGCAGTGATTGCCGGAAAGGTATGTATTACCGTATTAAATTCTATAAATCCTACCTCCATGCAAATACCTCTGAATTATATCGCCGCATCAATGAAGTACATAATTACCATCGCTGCAAGACGCGAAGTCTGATTATCTTTGTCAAATTCCGGGTTAACTTCGGATATCTCCAGTATCCGGCTTCTGGGATCGGAACCGGCTATTTCACCGATATGGCATAATTCTTCCGAGCTCAGGCCTACCGGATATGGCGCGCTGACTCCGGGCGCGTCGGCGCTGCGCACGGAATCCATATCGATGCCCCAGAAAATGGCGTCAAATGTATCTTTGCTTAAAATTCCTGTGAATGTTTTTTCCAGACCGTAATCACGCAGATTGCTGATCGTATTAATATTTGCCCTTTTATCCCTGAGATAGTTGATGTATGTATCTTCATTTAAAATGGGTTTTATCGCCATCTCGTAAAAATTTTCCGGCTTCAGATATTTATTTTCAAGAAGCTGTCTGTACGGTGTACCGCTGTGGCTGACCTCATCCTCACGCACATCGAGATGGCTGTCAATATTAAAAGCGATATACCGCGGTTGATTCTCATGCAGTGCCCGTGCGTCGGGATATGAAATATCGTTACCGCCGCCGAGCACAAGTACAATTTTGTTATCTCCAATCAACCGCTTAATGATTTGGAATTGTATATCGTGCATTTTTTCCAGTGTCCCGGCGAATTTGATGTCCCCAAGATCGAGAAGCGCACCCTGATCAAGACTTAAAGGCGCCGGAAAATTATAAAGTTCTTTGCGAATTTGCTTTGGTGCTTTTTCTGCGCCCGGCCGGCCCTGGTTCCTGCGCACCCCTGCATCCTGAGGCACACCAATTAAAACAAAGCGCGCTTTTTCATAATCTGAAAGCGACAAAGAAATTTTTTCACCAATCTTTGGATCGCCGGCCGGACGACTTTTTTTAAAATCGATTTCCTTTTGACTTTCAATATATTCTGTAAAAACATTCATACTATACTAATCACCCTGTTTCTTCATGATAAAAATTAAAGTATACATTTCCTGCATGGTTCTTGATAAATGCCAGCGACCTCGATCAAAAACTCCGTAGTCGAATCCGGCCATGGCATCTGATAAGCGTATCGAATTAGCATAAAACAACCAACATTGTTATGCATGTTTCGACCTCAACTACCGTTATTTGCATTCCATTACAAAAATAACATGCCGTCTGTTTTCGGACGTCAACCCTTTTAATATAAAGCATGTCATTAATATTCCAATATATCCCATTAATCGCATTTAATTGCTGGTCATGGATTTGAATCTTCTATAATGTACCAGTCATTCTTTTTATTAACTGCTGTGCATATTACGCCCTGTTTAGATTCTTACTTGCGAAATCTGAGCGTGTATCTCTGACTTTGCCAACTCCAAATCCCCTTCCCTGTATCCCGCCCGGGCGGGAAGCAAGGGGTGGGGGGGGATATTTTTTAGCAGTTTTATCCCGCTCGGGCGGGACAAATATTTTTGTTTAGCATTTATTTCAGCCATAATTGTTTATGACTCATTGATCAGAGACTCAAATTTACGTTCATCAAGGATTTTAATATTTTTTTCTCTGGCATCATCCGCTTTCTGGCCGGGATCTTTTCCAACCACAACATAATCGGTATTGGAACTTACACTGGAGGTTGCTCTGCCACCCAGGGTTTCTACCCTGTTTTCTGCTTCGCTGCGTGTGTAATTTTCCAGATCACCGGTGAAGACAAAAACCTTGCCTTTTAGTTTATCACCTTTTTTACCGGCGGTTTTTTTGAGTTTTATACCCTGATCCAGTAAGCGATCCAGCGCCTTTCTGTTCTTTTTTTCATCGAAAAATTTAGAAATGCTTTGGGCTATTTCAGGTCCGATCTCATCGATTTCAAGGAAGTCTTCATAATCCGCTTCACGGATGGTTTGCAAATCCTTAAAATGATCGGAAAGAAGACGCGCCACATGCGCACCCACATGCCGGATACCCAGTGCATATAAAAAACGGTCCAGCGCCGCCTCTTTGGCATTCTGTATGGCCTCATGCAGGTTCTTTGCCGATTTTTCCGCAAAACCGTCCAGTTCCTTAATTTCGCTCAGTTTGATTTCGTACAATCCGGCGATTTCACTCACCATGTCCTTATCAACCATCTGCTCGACGACTTGCTCGCCGAGATGATCGATATTCATTGCTTTCCGCGAAGCGTAATGCAGGATGTGTCCTTTTAGCTGCGCTTTACAGGCCAGACCGCCCTGACAAAAATAATAGGCGCCTTCCTTAACCACATCCGATTCACAAACCGGACAGGATTCGGGCATACTGAAGGGCGCCTTGCGTTTTTTTCCGCCCTCTTTTACACGGCTGTCCACTTCCGGGATTACATCGCCGGCACGGACAATTTTGACAGGGTCGCCGGGACGGACATCCTTGCGTTTAACCTCATCTTCATTGTGCAGCGTGGCCCTGCTTACGGTCACCCCGCCGACTTCCACCGGTTCCAGTAAAGCCACCGGCGTGAGCATGCCGGTGCGTCCCACCTGAACAACAATATCATGCAGAACGGTGACTTCCTTTTTAGGCGGAAACTTCCAGGCCATCGCCCAGCGCGGACTGCGTTCACGAACGCCGAGCTTTTCCCGTTCGTTGAGGTCATTAAGTTTTATCACAATGCCGTCGATGTCAAAATCCATTTTTTCCCGCTCATCCCGCAGTTTTTCGCGGTAAGCAACGATTTCTTCAAAGTTCGCACATTTTTTATTTTGGCTGTTTGTTTTCAGTCCCCACTCCGGGAACTTATCCAGTATTTCCCAGTGGGTTTCAAATCCGTTCGCGCTGCTATCCAGCAAATCATAAAAAAAGATATCCAGCGGTTTACCGGAGACTTTTTTCGAATCGAGCTGGCGCACCAGACCCGCCGCCGCATTCCTGGGATTCGCGAAAGGTTCTTCGCCGGATTCAATTCTTTTTTTGTTTAATTGTTGAAAGCCTTCACGATGCATCAGCACTTCACCGCGAACAGCGAGGAAGTCCGGCAGATTGATGTCCCGGCGCAGGCGCAGCGGCACGGAACCGATGGTCTTCAGATTCTCTGAGATATCTTCACCGGTTTGACCATCACCGCGGGTCGCGCCGTACTTAAAATGACCCTTTTCGTAAACGATTTCCACGGAAAGCCCGTCGAATTTCGGTTCTGTTATATATTCAATATCTCTGACTTCGATCTCGCGTTCAACGAATTCGGTGAAGTCCTTCAGCTCCTGTTCTTCCAGCGCTGAATTCAGACTGAGCATGGTTTTACTGTGATCAACTTTTTTCAGTTTGCTTACCGGTTTGGTTCCCACCCGTCGTGTGGGTGAGTCCGGCGATTTTAAATCAGGAAAAGACTCTTCCATATCGACGAGGCGTCGGAAGAGCCGGTCAAAGGTACGATCGGATATTTTCGGTTTATTACGCACATAGTACAGATAATTGTGATACTCGATCGCTTCCCGCAAATCCTCTATCTTATCGCGGGCTTTATCCTTGTCCATTTTTTTTATTTTTTCGAAACGTTTCGGTACTTTATTTTTGAATGGATTTTTTTTCATTTTGATAGTTACCCTCAGGAACGATTTAGCATTTTTTTAAGATCGGACCAGGCATACGTGTTCAGCACATCCTTTTTTTCCAGCCAGCCGCGTCTGGCCTGACCGATTCCGTAACTTATGTTATCCATATCCGATGGGGAGTGGGCATCGGTTGAAATAGCCAGTTTCAGTCCCATGTCGCGGGCCATTTTCGCATGGATATCTGAGAGATCGAGGCGGTGGGGCTGGGCATTAATTTCCAGATAACATCCGTTTGCTTTAGCCGCCTTCATAATCTCCTTCAAATCTATGTCATAAGGTTTGCGCTCATTAATGATGCGTCCGGTGGGATGGCCGAGTATATTGAGGTGCGGATTGTCCAGGGCGCGTAAAACACGTTTGGTCTGTTTCTTTTTTGACAGTTTTAAATTATAATGAACCGAAGCCGTCACCAGATCGAGTTCTTTCAGCACATCGTCCGGCAAATCGAGCGAACCGTCCTCCAAAATATCCACTTCAATGGATTTTAAGATTCTGATTTTTTTAATTTCGCTGTTCAGTTTATCGATGGCCCCGATCTGCTTGCGTAACCGTTTCTCATCCATGCCATTTGCCACGGTAACCCGTTTGGAATGATCGCTGATCGCCAGATATTCGTAGCCCCTGTCTCTTGCCGCTTCCACCATTTCTTTGAGGGAGTACTTACCGTCCGTTGCTTTAGTGTGCACATGAAAATCGCCGCGGATGTCATCTTCGGTAACCAGATCGGGCAATGCATCTTTTTCCGCGGCTTCTATTTCCCCGCGATTTTCTCTTAACTCGGGTGCAATAAAAGGCAGTCCGATTTTTTTATAAACTTCCTTCTCTGTTTTACCGGCGATACGGTCGTCATTTTTGTAGACGCCGTATTCGTTTATTTTCAGATCATCTTTCACGGCACGCTTTCTGATTTCAACATTATGCGCTTTCGATCCGGTAAAATATAAAAGTGCGGCGCCGAAACTGACATGGGGTACAACCCGCAAATCAACCTGCAAACCGCTGCGCAGCCGAACCGAAGATTTGGTTTTCCCTTCGGCAATTATTTCATTCACATCTTCGTAACTGGTAAAATGACCGGATACATCCGTGCCTCTTTTGCAGGATACGAGAATATCCAGATCGCCGACGGTTTCTTTATAGCGGCGATAGCTGCCGGCAATGGCGATTCTTTTAATGCCTTTAAGTTCACGGAGATATTCAACATACGGCTCGCCGTATTCGCTGGCTTCGAACCGTTTGATACGTTGTTCCGGGCCTTCCTTTTCAGCCTGTTCCAATTCACTGGAAATTTTATCTTCCGTTTTCTTTCCGAATCCGTCGAGTTCCCTGATTTTTTCTTTTTTGACGGCATCCTTCAGATCTTCGATCGTTTCAATATTCAATTCTTCGTGCAGCGCTTTTACCCGTTTTGGTCCCAGGCTGTCCAGTTTCATCAGTTTACTAAGCTCACCCGGTATTTCCGATTCCAGTTCATCCAATTGCCCAAGAGAACCGTTTTTAACAATCTCCTCAATTTTACCGGCCAAATCTTCGCCGATACCTGATAAATCTGAAAGATCAGCGCCTTCTTCCACCAAATCCGCAACGTTATCGGACAGGCTGGAAACCGTTTGTGCCGCATTGCGATAAGCGCGAATGCGAAAGGGATTATCCCCTTTAATATCGAGCAGATCGGCAACCCGGTTGAAAATAGTTGCAACATCAGAATTATGTACAGGCATAAAATAAAACCCCGTTTATACTATTTATCAGATTATGGCCTTATCCCGGCTGAATCAGATTCCTGTTAATCACTGAGAATCAGCGGAACAAAAGCATAATTTTCCGACGTGTAGCTGGTTCTGATTTTTTCATCTTTCTTATCCATAATAATCAACGGTCCGCTGGCATAGGGACAAACCAGCCGGCCGCCGGATTTCAGCAGGTGATCCGCAAGTCCCTCGACAATATTTTCCTGATTAAAATTAACGCCGGCCGTAATAATAATTTTATCATAATAATTTTTATATTCGGTCATGTTGAAAATATTACCGGTTTTAAATTCCAGATTCCTTAGTTTGGAAGCATTGTCAGGGTCCGAGGATTCCAGAAACCGGATAAAATCATCGGTTGTGGCTTTTGCCGCCATACTCAGTTCAGGAATGCGTTCAATACTCACGGCACGCCCCGGATAAGCCAGGTAAGCCATAATGCAGGCATTCCAGCCGCTGCCACTGCCCACTTCGAGTACGTCATCAGCGGATTCAATGGCAGTCAACTGCAGGATACGGGCAACCGTGTAGGGCTGGGAAATTGTTTGTTGCTGACCTATGGGCAGCGCTCTGTTACTGTAAGGATCATTACCCGGTTCCACAAAAAACTGACGTTCGACCAGCCCCATTGCTTCGATGGTTCTGTCAATTCGGGCCAATTCTTCATTGGTTTCGGATACACTCTGCAACTGCCTGCGCACTGTTCTGAGTAAGTTCTCTTTCTTTTTGGTGTTTAAAGACTTCATTTTAAAACACTTCTTTCTTTTTTTTACCATCCCGGCGCAATGACAAAACCGACCTGATATTTATCACCCGGCCGCTGGAAGGCGTGTGCATAGTAAAATTGAACCACGATATATCCGAGAATATTGACGCGGGCCGCCAGTCCGGCGCTGAATACCGGAACGCGTTCGGTGGGATCCGTATCAAATTTTAACGCTACGCCACCATTTTGACTCCAGGCCATACCTGCATCAAAAAATGCGCTCAGTTGCGTGGGCAAATAGGGGAAATTGATCAGTCCGAATTGTTCGGTTCCGAAAAAAGGCAGACGCAGCTCCGCATTAAAAACCGCAATGCGCGATCCCACCAACTGGTCATATATCAGGCACTGACTGGTTTCGGTTTGAAGGCAGTCAGAGACTTTAAGCGAATTAATGGAATAACCGCGTACGTAAGTATGATAACCGATATAAAGAGGCGATAGTCGCTGATTATCCGCATCAGTCCAGTAGCGGCCGAGATGCATAGCGCGAAAAGCGATCGTAAGCGGATTAAAGAAAAAATAATGCCGGTAATCCGCCAGCAATGTTACATATCTTAGACTACCGAAAGTAGGTTCTGCCTCGAAACGGTATCGTTGGCCGTTTACGGCGGAGGTAAATCCGTAGAATGAATAATCACCGACATAGGCAAGCGAGCTCTGAAACAAGTTTAATCCATCCGGATTGTCAAGGTCTTCTTCTCCCTGATCCACGGGATACCCAGCATAGGTGGTGTAATACTCGAGTTCATAATCAAAACTGTAGCGGGTGTATCCCGTCCCGAATTCAAAGCGCCGGTTCTGTGACAAAGGATATTCGGCCTGCAGCATGATACGGTCAATGAAAATGCGTTGCAGAATCAGCTCAAAACGCCTTGCCATCCTGGGTTCACCGTTAATGGAAACCGTATCCGCCCTGACCGCGCTGCGCACCGTCCGATACGGTATATGGGCAACCATGCCGCCCCGGTTGTGGCGATTTTTGCGGTTTTGATACATGACCTGACCGCCGAGATCTTTAATACCGCCATTACTTTGCAATCCGATGCCGAGCAGATGATTGCCAAGCATATCACTGTAAAACATACTGATACCGCCGCCGATGCTCGCACCATACCGGTCAGCCACCACACCGATTCCTGTCTGGCCGATATGGATCAGTTTCAGTGATGCATTATAATCATTAATATCAGGATTCTCATCCAATGGCAATATATCAATATCACTCGTCAGGTAATTTTGAACGATACCCTCGTCTGCCCGGTCGGCAAGGGGCAGAGAAACAGCATCATCATAACTGTATCCATTTGTAATTAACTGTCTTTCTGTATCTTTCGTATCAAGGCCGTAAATATTGTATTTACCTTTTTCATAAACCGTTACAGCAATCTTATTTTTTTCACCGGCAACGGACATCGCCGGAGACAGCCCGGTTAGTCCGCTGACGCCGGTAACCAGGTTTGTCAGCCTGTAAAGATTACCGGAATCAAATTCGTAGCGATAGACATTACTGATTCCATCCGGATCGGCCACCATATACAGGCTTTTCCCGTCAGCAGAGAAATGCGGGTTGATATGCTTCGCGTTTTCTGAGATATAGTATAATTCCATTTCTCCGGTTTCCAAACCCATCACAGCGATTTTCATCCGGCCAAATACGTATCTGTCTAAATCAGTTCGCGGTCCGCGGTCGGTGGCGAATGCTATCCGCTTTCCATCCGGCGACCAGGCAGGCTGGATTTCCGAGTAGCCGTCCTCAGTGATATTTTCAGTTTTATCTTCATTGATATGATAAATGTATAAATCGCTTTTGCCGCCAAAGGAACCGGCAAACAGGATGCGGCTGCCGTCGGGAGACCAGGCCAGGTCGGTAATCTGATCGGCCTTGTCAAATGGTATTGTTTTTTCAATCTCAAGACGCTTTACATCGAGGATGGCAATGCTGTTATCACCATTCTTGAAAACAACAAAGGCAAATTTATCGGCAGTTGGCGACCAGGCGCCTGCGGAATTCATAAATCGCAGTGCATCGAAATGCTGGTCCGTATTCGAACTTACCAGTTTTTTAATGACTTCACCGGTTTTAGCGTTGGCCATATAGAGATCAATCGTGAATAATTCGCGCCGGGATAAAAAAGCGAGGTAGTTTCCATCCGGACTTAAAACCGGCGCCATGTTCATTCCGCCCTGCCCTTTTATGATTGCTTTCAGCTTAGCTTTATGATCTTTATTGTTTGTAACCCGGTCTTTATATTTGGATTTGAGGCTGCGCTTCCACAGGGCGGAAAGGGAGTCGCTGCTGATGCCCAATACTTTTTCTGAGCCCCGTTTCCAGCCGTCTTTTACCGCAGAAGCAAAAAGCGGTAAAATAATTTTATCGGTCCACTGACTTGTAATATATACCCAAAGTGCATGTCCCCAGCGATAAGGAAAATATTCCGCACTGCGCGACATATCCGAAATGGTCGGTAAATTATCATTCATAACCGCATCGCGCATCCACATGGCTGTTAAAGGATCTTTTCTGCCTACTGAAAGATATTCGGCCATACCCTCTATCAGCCACAACGGCACACGACCGGAGCGGGAGCGCATGCGCTGTTGTTTTTTCATATAATCGTACTGAAAAGCATGTACCAGTTCATGACCAAGCACATGTTTATCATTTTGGTTGACACCGGTAAAGGGGAGCACAATCCGGTTTTTCAAGCCTTCCGTAAAACCGCCGGTACCCTGAGGAATGATGCCGCCGGTTACGTTGGTCTGTTGAAAATCGGCATGATTGGCATAAAGTATGATCGGTTGGTCTGGACCAAGACTTTCTTCGAAAACAGCGCGCATGCCATGATGCCATTGTTCGAGCATTCTGATCGCATCCGCGGCCGCCTGTCTTTCCGCTTCATAAAAATAAACCTTAAAATGCTCGGAATTCATGGTGCTGAAGTCAAAACTTTCGTAGTTGACTTTATTTCTGCCAAAATATTGTCCGTAACTATCAATCGGCACCAATATGAGTACCATCAAAACAAAAAGTATTAGATGGTAATATACCGATATTTTTATTAAGTCTTTATCTTCAAACACTTTAGTGTCCTCATATCTTGATTGCATTTTATTTTCTGCGTGTACTGTTTGCATCCGTATTTGTAACAATCACGTCATTTTCTGTATAATTTTTCTTTGCAAACAGGTTCTTTTTCTAATCCGACGAAAACAGCTTTTTGCCATTCAGCGCCTGATAACCAATCACTGACGCTGCCGCCGACCAGCCCATTTGTCTGGTTCCGCCAGGTTCATAGGATTTTCCGTGCAGGTACTCCGAAAAACTCCATTCCTGACCTGCTCTCTCCTTCTGATTTGCCAGATTAATTGCTTCAAGATAGCGCTCTGCCTTTTTTTGCTTACCTCTTTCCACAAGGTCAGCGACATAAAATCCGGTTACAAAAGGCCACAAACCACCATTGTGGTATTCATAGGGTTCGTTTTTGAATTTATACGAGAAGGTGAGCTGTAAATCTTCCCAATCGTCATCCGTTGGTTTAATGACCGGATGAAAAGCGGGCAATGGTAATTTATTGTCACTTCGGGTCAATTTATTTTCTATGTATTCATCAACGGCATCCACCCGATGATCGTTTGAAACTGTGAGCAGGGATGCCAAAACATTTGCCAATGTATCAAAGCGATAGCCGTAACCGGCAGGTGAAAAAAACGGGGCCCAGTATTTATTGGCACAGCGATTCATTGCTTTCAAACCTTTTTTGAAAGGTACTTCGTGATAAACCATATCCGGCAGTTCCTCTTTTCCGGTCAGCCAGTAATTATCATGGATCAATGCTTTCAGTCTTGTAATCTTTTCTTTCAGACTATGATCCTCACTGCCGTGTATCAATTTATGAATGGCGCAAACTTCGCGCTGGGCCTGTAAATAAAGTAACTGATCGTATAAAACATATCCCGTATGCAGATATTCATCAGCCCAGTCGCCCGTAATCGGTACATAAATCAGGCCGCGGTTATTGAATTCCCACACGCCCAGCAAAAAGCGTACTTTCTCAATATGATCAAGAATCGATTCAATGAAATCCTCATCTCCGGTAACTTTCCAGTACTGACCGCAGGTCACCAAAAACCATAAATCCGCGTCTACCCTTCCGGCCGTCCCGCCATAACTGATTCGACGGGTTTTGGTATCCACATTACTGGGGATTTCACCGTGGGGTCCCTGATGTTCGGCCAGCGTTTGCAGTGTTTTTCTACATCCCTCTATAAGTGATTCGTCACCAGTCATCAGGGCGGCTAATCCGAGCACGCAGCCATCACGCGCCCAGATACGACGATAGTTATCCTTGTTTATTGTTGTAGCCAGGAAACCGTCTTCCGAATTACAAACTTCCATTAATTCGAGGGCTTTTTTATATCCTGTTTTATTAATTTCTTTACTCATAGAATAAAACCATTAGTCCGTTTTCATTTATTATTTTCGTTTTGCATATTTAAATAGAGCGGCGCCGCACTGCCATCCTTCTCTGATCCCATGAACATGGTCAGATGGGGAAACGGGATTTCTATATCTTCTTCATCAAATTTTATCTTAAGGCGCCTGTTGAATTCCCGGGCCACGCTCCACTGCCTGATCGGCTTTGTTTTAATGCGCGCCTTAACGACAAGGGCAGAATCGGCAAATTTATCCAGTCCAAAGACCTCCATATCATCGATAATATCATTCCTGAAATTCTCATCCTCACGCAGAGACCGTCCCACTTCTTTAATTAAATTCATAACCCGGTCTATATCTTCTTTATAGGCCACGCCGATGTCAAAAACGTAGCAGGAATATTCCTTGGTTAAATTGGTAACAACGGAGATTTGCCCGTTCGGCACATAGTGTACTCTGCCTTCAAGGTCGCGCAGGATTGTCAAACGCAGATTTATTTTTTCAACCAGACCGGCCTTATCGGAAAGGATGACAACGTCACCGACCCTGATCTGGTCTTCAAGAAAAATAAAGAAACCGCTTAGAACATCTTTGACCAGACTCTGAGCGCCAAAACCGACCGCCAAACCCAACACACCTGCAGCAGCCAGAATCGGTCCGATTTCAATACCCAGTTCACCAAGTATTATCAACCCGGAAATGATAAATATTAATGTATTTATTACATAATGAACAATCGAGCTCAACGTATCCTGACGTTTCAGAAATTCAGAATCGTCCTGCTTTCTTTGGACTACCTTGAATATTTTTTTTGAAAATGCTCCGCCCAGCCTGAACATAATTATTGTTACAATCAGAATAAATAATATCTTTAAGCCACTGCTGATTACCCAAAGCATGATTTGTTCACTGACCGCGTTGACATCGAAATTGAAATCTCTTAAAAAATCCATAAGACATTTATTCCTTTAGTTTGATTAATATCGGGTTTCGTAATTGTTTTACACACTTCACTTTTTTTTCCGGGCATTTCAATCAATTCAGCTTCATTGATTGAAAGTACACCCGGACGGTTATTTTACAAGAACCATACCAAAGGGCACGATAATTAATGTAACTGTTTAAAATACAATAAATTATAAAAAATTTATCCAGAGCATAAACGACAGTTAGGCATTGTCCTGTTCAGGTTTTTATTTATATTGTGAAAGATTAGAACATCCATTGGGCTACATGATTAATCATGTAAACAATTGGTACACAGAAAATTATTTTTGATGGGTTTATCAGGCACGGTGATTTATATAAGCATAATAGGTTTTCATAATTAAACACAATCTGTTGCATTCCATCAGATTTAAAATTTATAGACCATGTTTTAGTAACCCGCCGGACAAGAGTGAACATCCCCGTAGCACGTAACGAGGTATCAAAAAATATCGTGCCGGAATCTATATTGGATTCCTCCCGCCTGCGCGGGATTGGAATGACAAGCGAGGCAAGCTTCGGGGTTTTAAACCTACTCCGAATAAATTGTCACCTTAACCGGCCCATTGTCATCTAAGAAAAATATTGAAATTAAATCAGGGAGGACACCTTATGAAATCATTACAGATTTTTACAGTTTTGCTTATCATAGTGCCTGTTTTACTATTTGCCACCGATGACCAGAATCCTGAGGAGGCACCGACGGAAATTGCGCTCGGATTCAACAAAGTGGTCAACATGGATTTCAGCGAAGCATTAAGCACGCTCAAATCTGCATTAAAAGAAGAGGGATTCGGGATTTTAACGGAAGTCGATGTTCAGGTTACGATGAAAAAAAAGCTCGATGTTGATTTCAGGCCCTATCATATCCTGGGCGTCTGCAATCCGCCATTGGCCCTTAAAGCACTCACGGCCGAACCGCAGGTTGGCCTGATGCTGCCCTGTAAGTTTATCGTCTATGTAAACGGGAATGATGAAACGGTAATTGCCGCGATTGATCCCGAAAAGATGATGCAGGATATTGAAAATGAAGAATTACGTGAAGTCGCCGAAACCGTTCGGATGAAATTCAAAAAAGTAATGGCAGATATAAATTAAGCCATCAAACAAAAGCTAAATGTCCAGTTAATGCCGCAGAGCACTGTATTTGCGGCATTCTTAATTAAAAATCTCACCAATTTTTCCGCACGCCAAACAGTATCCCGCCCTAAAATTAAAAAGCCCCTGTTTTGCAGAGGCTCAAATGCGGGAGTACGTGGGAGTCGAACCCACCCGTCCCATCGTCGGGACACACGCGGCTTTGAAGGCCGGGGGGGCCACCGGACCCCTTCTACTCCCGGATACACTTTTCAATATATCAAATGAATGAACCCGGTTCAAATACAATGCGGGGGATGATCCGTTGAAAATCAATAACCTAAACGGACCGGAATCACAGGTAAAGTGTTTATCCTTTTACTTCCGCACCCACTCCGTTCCCTGGGGCGTATCTTTTATTTCGATATTCAATTTCGCCAGACCGTCTCTGATCTGATCAGCCAGGGCAAAGTTCTTTTCCTTACGCAAGCGGCTGCGCAGATCCAGAATGATATCCATCAGCGCCGCCATATCCCGGCCGCTGGTTTGCTTCATTGCGCTGTCGTCTTTGGGCAGCAGCCCCAGTACATCACCGGCGGTTTTTTCAATTTCATCGATGGCGCGATTAATCGACCGGTCCGATAATTCCAGGTTTTTATCCAGAGTCGTATTGATATCCTTTAAGAAATCAAACAGCGCGGCTATGGCGCGCGGCGTATTAAAATCGTCGTTCATTTCACCGCGAAAACGGTCGACATAGGCGTCAATTTTTTTCTGAAAATCTGTATAGTTGGTTTTGGTATGGGGATCCGATTTCCGGAGGCGCCGCAAAGTCTGGTAAATACGTTTCAGGGCATTCTGCGCCGCTTCCATGGCCCGCCCGGAAAAATCAACCGGGGAACGGTAATGACTGTTCAGAACGAAAAATCGTATGGCCAGGGGCGGATAGATTTTAACCGCCTCTTTGATTGTAATCGCATTGCCCAGCGATTTCCCCATTTTCTGACCGTCTCGGGTAACCATATTATTGTGAATCCAGTAGCGGGCGAACTCTTCATCGCCGGCTGCCTCACTCTGGGCGATTTCACATTCATGATGGGGAAACATGTTTTCCAGTCCGCCGCCGTGAATATCGAAGGGCTGTCCCAGATAGCGGGTGGCCATTACCGAACATTCGGCATGCCAGCCGGGGTAACCGCGTCCCCAGGGACTATTCCACTGCATCAGGTGTTGGGGATCGGCATGTTTCCACAATGCGAAATCGGCCGGATTCTTTTTCCCTTCTTTGATTTCCACACGCGCCCCGGCCATCATATCTTCCAAATTTCTGCCCGATAGCTTTCCGTAATCTTTAAATTTTGAGACATCAAAATAGACATCGCCGTTGACTACGTAGGCATAGCCCTTTTCGATCAGCATTTCAATTAGCTCGATTTGTTCCGGGATATGCCCGCTGGCACGCGGCGAGATATCCGGTCGCTCGACATTTAACAAATCCATGTCCTCAAAATAACTGCGCGTGTAGCGCTCGACCACTTCCATCGGTTCCAGCTGCTCCAGTTTGGCCTTACGCAGTACGCGGTCCTCGCCGCCCAGTTCCTCATCCAGCAGATGTCCCACATCCGTAATATTTTGCACGTAACGCACTTTATAGCCAAGATAGCGGAAATACCGGACAATCACATCAAAACTGATGTAGCTTTTGGCGTGACCGATATGGGCATGATCGTAAACCGTCGGCCCGCATACATAGATACCGACGAATCCCTTTTTGACAGGCTCAAACGGTACTTTTTTTCTGACCAGACTGTTGTAGATATTTAATTGTTCCATGGTTTTTCCCGTCATTTTTTATAATGCAAATGCTGCCGCTGTGCTTATTTTAGCCAATCCGCTATTTCCTGAATGTTTCCTCGACAATCATCTCGATCAGTGCATTAAAATTGATGCCCGCCGCTTTGGCCGCTTTGGGCACCAGGCTGGTACTGGTAAATCCGGGCAGCGTATTCACTTCCAGGATATAAGGTTCTTTATCGTTGCTTAAGCGCAAATCGACCCGTGAGTATCCGGAACAGTTTAACAGATTGTGAGCCTTTATCGCTATGGACTGAATCTGGCGGGTCAGCTCGCCGTCAATTTTTGCCGGCACTTCATAGCGACTCATACCTTCTTTATATTTACATTCGTAGTCATACATGCCGTGATCGGCAATAATTTCAATCACCGGAAAAGTGCGTTGCCCCACGATACTGACAGTGATTTCCCTGCCAGCAATGTATTCTTCGATAAGCACCTTATTACTAAACCTGAACGCATCAGCGATGGCTGCTTCCATTTCATCGATATTATTGACAATCTTGATACCGATCGTCGAACCCTGATCATTCGGTTTAACGACCTGCGGAAAATTTATCTGCTTGAGTTTTTTTCTGGAAGCATCCGGCTTATCGAGCACAAAAGCCTTTGGCGTGGGCAACTTCACCGTTTTGAACAGAATCTTGCTCAGCTCTTTATCCATAGCAAGTGTGCTGGCGATTCGTCCCGATCCGGTATAGGGAATTTCGGCGCTGTCCAGCATACTCTGTACGACCCCGTTTTCTCCTTTGCCTCCGTGCAGGGCGTTGAAAACCAGATCCGGTTTCAGACGTTTTGTAATCAATAAATTTTTCATGTACAGACTGCCCCGGTGCAACGGTAGGGTCGTATAATCGGGATAGTCGATACCGATCCAGTGCTGATCGGTTTTGTTCAGTTCGGTTTGTTCTTCCTTTGTGGCAATCGGATCAATCTTGATAACTTCGTGTCCGTTTTCGACCAGAGCGCGGGCAATGCCGTCGCCCGTAACCAGTGAAACTTCACGTTCTGTCGAATCGCCGCCCATTAAAACAATGATCTTCATGTCTGTGCACCCTATTTATCTATAGCCTGTTTCAGAAAATTCGCCACTTTACTTTTACCGATAACACTGATCACATAAGGCAGTTCCGGTCCCTCGGTCAGGCCGGTTATCGCCGACCGGACGGGCATCCATAAGTCCTTGCCTTTGATACCCACGGATTTTTGAACGGTTTTCATAATCGCTTTGAAATCGTCCAGCGTGAGTTGTTCATAATTTTCCAGTTCCGAAAGCATTTTTTTAAAAATCGTTTTACTGTTTTCGTTTTTCACCCAGCTTTCAGCTTCTTCAGAATAACTTAGACGATCCTGAAAGAAAAGCGCCGTTTGTTCCTTAAGCTCAGCAAAATGATCGAGATGCTTACGTACAGCCAGCAGCATCAGTTTATTTTTTTCCGGATCGTCCGTATCGATATCCAGTTTTTTCAGCCATTTCCGCCCGGTTTCCAGGTATGCTTCTTCGCTGATGTTGCGGATATAATGACCGTTCATCCAATATAATTTCTGCAGATCAAAAATCGCTCCCGCTTTATTTACCCTTTCCAGGGAAAACGAACCGATGAGCTCATCCATTGAAAAAATTTCCTGATCATCACCGCGATTCCAGCCCAGCAGAGCAACAAAATTTATCAAAGACTGGGGCAGGATACCTTTTTTCTGATAATCCTCTACCGCCGTATCTTTCTGGCTCTTACTCAACTTGCCCCGTTCCGTATTGAGCAGTAAAGGCAGATGGGCAAAGGCCGGCAGTTTCCAGCCAAAAGCCTGGTACAACAGCGCATGCTTCGGGGTGCTTGGCAGCCATTCTTCGCCGCGAATCACGTGCGTAATACCCATCAAATGGTCATCAACTACATTGGCCAGATGATAAGTTGGAAAACCATCGCTCTTAATTAAGATCTGATCATCGATCAGTTCGTTTTGAAAAGACACGCGTCCGCGTATTAAATCTTCAATGACTGTTTCCCCGCTTTGCGGTATACGCATGCGGATGACGTATCTGTCTTTTTTCACCCGTTTGGCCGCTTCATCCGGATCGATGGACCGGCACCTGCCGTCGTACATTACAGACTGATTTTTTGCCGCCTGTGCTTCGCGCATTTTTTCCAGGCGTTCTTCCGAACAAAAGCAGGGATAGGCTGCGCCTTTTTCAAGCAGAATTTTGATATACTTATTATAAATATCACGGCGTTCCGATTGATAGAATGGTTTGCAATCGCTTTCTTTTCCCGGTCCTTCATCATATTCCAGACCCGCCCAGTTTAATGCTTCGAGCAGATTTTCCACAGCCCCTTCCACATAGCGTGTCTGATCGGTATCTTCGATACGTAAAATGAATTTCCCTTTGTGGTGTCTGCTGAATAAATAATTATAGAGCGCGGTTCGGATGCTGCCCACGTGTACAAATCCTGTCGGACTCGGTGCGAATCGGACTCTTACCTCTGTCATAAAATTCACCTGCATTTTTTTATCATTAAAAAGCGATATGGCGGAACATTTATTTCAGCCAAACGCATCCTCAGCATAAAATTAAATAAACCGTACTAAATTTCCTTAAATCTGTTAAGATTATTCGGATTTTTGACCATCGGTTTCGCCGCTTTCTTTCCTGTTCTTTTTCTTGCGCCACCTGAAATAGATAAAAACAGTAGCGGCTATTAATGTTAAAACGACAACGATTTTATTGTACTGACTGATAATCGCTTTAATCTGGTCCCAATTGATTCCGATAACATAGCCGCCGTAAATCAACAGTCCGTTCCATAGCAGGGCGCTTAAGGTTGAAAGTAACAGCACGAGCAGCGCGTTGAGATGAAATAATCCTGAAAAAAGTGAAATCACACTGCGTGTTCCGCTTAAAAAGCGATTGGCGGCAATCACCCAGTAACCGTATTTGGCAAACCACATTTCAACCTTATGAAACTGCCTTTTACTGAACAGCTTCTTTCTGAATCTGGTTTTGAGAAAAGCCCTGCCAAAGTTCAGACCGATCAGGTACATCGTAAAAAAACCGGTGACGCTGCCTGCTGTGGTCGATAAATATACGCCCCAGAAGGTCAGCTTACCGGTAGCGGCAAGATAGGCGCCCAGTATCGTAACCGTATCGCCCGGTATCGGCGGAAACGTATTTTCGACAAAAGCACTGACAAACAGGAAAACATATGCCATTTCGGAACTGATTTGCGAGAAGAAGTTATCCAGCGCTTCTGTCATATTTTATCCAATTCCGGCTCAGTTTTTTCGCTCGTTGAGCAGCGCAATACAATAAATAGTGTTCGTATTCGGTTGATCAGAACTGATCAGATTTGATTTTAGATTAACCTGCTCTTTTTTGATAAACATCTGCCGGCTTAAATTATTGATAATCTGTTTAGCATAAAATAGCTCGATTCTAAATTGTAAATGTAAGCTGATATCCAGATTAATGATTTCGAATCCGGCATAATGTATTTTGCGCTCAACAACTTTTAATATTTCGTTCTGTGATTCATCTTTCAGCGTGAGATCATTTAAACCGCCAAGGCCGGCGGCGCCGAGCAAAGCATCGGTCACGGAACAGGTCAAACTGTCCGGATACGAATTGCATGTTCCTTTTTCCAGTGGAATTTTAACGTTACAAAAAACCGCTTCATTACCTTCATCATAATAAACCGGAGCAATTCCCAGTCCGATTCGCAAGGCGCCTCCATTTAAATCATCAAACAATTAACATGGCGTCGCCATAGCTGTAAAAACGATAATCCATATCTATGGCTTTTTGATAAGCTTCCATCATGCGTTCTTTTCCGGCCAGCGCACAGGTCAGAATAAACAGTGACGAGCCGGACAAATGGAAGTTTGTGATCAATGAATCAATAATTTTAAACTGGTACGGCGGATAGATGAATTTATCGGTCCAGCCGGAATGCGCTTTAACCAGATTATCGGCATTGGCTACGGTTTCCAGGGCGCGGACTGTGGTCGTACCGACGGCCACAACTTTCTTACCGGCCAGTTTAACCGCATTTATTTTTTCCGCGCTTTCCTCGGAAACTTCATAATACTCGGAATTCATCTGATGGCGCGATAAGTCTTCCACTTTAATCGGCCGGAAGGTACCGAGCCCCACATGCAGTGTAAGCGGTGCGATTTTAACACCCTTGGCTTCGATCTTCTTTAGTAATTCGCCGGTGAAGTGCAAACCGGCGGTTGGCGCGGCCACGGCGCCGACGTTTTTCGCATATACGGTCTGATACATTTTTTTATCGATTTCTTGCGCCTCGCGCTCGATGTACGGCGGCAGTGGCGATTTGCCAACCCGGTCGAGCAAAGCGAAGAAATCTTTGCCATTGTTATCAAAACGGACAACGCGTCCACCGGAAGTGGTGTTATCGATTACGTCACAGCCAAAGTCATCGGTTATCTGAATGCGGTTTCCGACGCGTACTTTTCTTGCCGGTTTAACCAGCGCTTCCCACATGGTTTCTTCCAACTGACGCAGTAACAATAATTCAACCCGGGCATCTGTTTTTTCTTTTACACCGAAAAGGCGTGCGGGGAATACTTTGGTTTCATTAACTACCAGAGCATCTCCTTCATCCAGATAATCAATCACATTTTTGAAAACCTTGTGATCGAATGATCCGTTTTTCCTGTTTATCACCATCAACCGGGCTTCGTCGCGCTTATCCAAAGGAAACTGAGCTATTAGTTCTTCCGGAACATCATATTTAAACTCAGAAAGCTTCATATAGAACTCCTTAATTTTATTCTTACCAAAGCGACCTCTGCGAGGGATGTTGCTTTGACCGTATATTAAAATGTTCGTACGCCAAAGCCGTTACGGTACGACCCCTGGGCGTTCTTTTTATAAAACCCTGCTGGATTAAAAAGGGCTCATATACTTCTTCGATCGTCTCACCCTCTTCGCCCACGGCAACGGCAATGGTATTAATGCCAACCGGACCGCCTGCATATTTTTCAATGATCGTGAGTATAATGCGCTTGTCCATTTCATCCAGACCTTTTTCATCCACTTCCAGACGATTCAGGGCTAAATCGGCAACTTCTTTTGTGATCTTGTTATCGGCCATAACCTGGGCAAAGTCGCGCGTTCTGCGTAGTAAACGATTGGCAATGCGCGGTGTTCCGCGAGAGCGGCAGGCGATCTCCATCGCTCCTTTATCCTCGATATCGATTTTGAGAATTTTTGCCGACCGTTTAACAATTTCGAACAGTTCATCCGCTTCATAGTAATTAAGACGCAAAACAACGCCGAAACGGGCACGCATGGGCGAGGTTAATAAACCAGCGCGGGTGGTAGCCCCGACCAGAGTAAAGGGATCAAGATTCAACTGAACGGAACGGGCGCTGGGCCCTTTATCGATGAGGATGGCGATATTGAAATCTTCCATGGCCGAGTACAGGTATTCTTCAACAACATTATTCAGGCGGTGAATCTCATCGATGAAAAGCACGTCTTTTTCTTTGAGGTTGGTTAACAGCCCGGCCAGATCGCCTGCACGCTCCAGCACCGGCCCGGATGTTGTTTTAATATCGACATCCAGCTCATTACTTAAAATCATGGCCAGGGTGGTTTTGCCCAAACCGGGCGGTCCGTACAGCAATACATGATCCAGAGCCTCAGCGCGCTGACGGGCGGCTTCGATGAAGACAGCTAAATTGTCTTTAACCTTCTTTTGCCCGACGAAATCGGATAATTTGCGCGGCCTGAGACTGAGATCAAGATCAACGTCTTCTTCCAGTCGGCCCGGTCGTATAATTTCACTCATAATATCTTATTCAGATCACCTGTAAGGCATTCTTAATCAACGCTTCAACAGTCGTTGATTGATTGGCCGATTGTCTCAATTTTACGAGCGCCCGTTCGGCCTGCGGACGTTTATATCCGAGGGAGACCAAAGCCATTGCCGCTTCTGTTTCCATCGTCCCCAGCGCGGCTTCCGCGGCCGGCGCCTCTTCCGGCCGGACACCGACCGCCATTTTACTCAGTTTATCTTTCAACTCCACAATCAGGCGCTGGGCGGTTTTTTTACCGACGCCTGAAATTGAGCTGAGCGTTTTCTCATCATTATTACGAATCGCTGCAATAAACTTTGCCGGCGATAAACCCGAAAGCATGCTCTGGGCCAGTTTGGGACCAACACCGGAAACCGAAAGCAAACCTAAAAATAATTCTCTTTCTTCCTCTGAAACAAATCCGTACAACTGCAGTATATCCTCTCGAACATGCAGATAGGTTTTCAGCGTTACCATTTCCCCTTCGGCAGGCAGCGCTTCGGAAGTCGAAAGACTTACTTTGAGGTCATACCCCAAACCGTCAATGTCGATCACGACATCTGTAGGTCGTTTAGTGATTAGTTTTCCACGGATATAATCGTACATTAACTTTTTCGATTAAATTTTATGTTCGATCCGGTGCCAGTGACACAGGGCCACGGCCAGTGCATCGGAGGCATCATCAGGTTCGATTTTTTCTTTAACCGCCAGCAGATTGCTTACCATAAACTTAACCTGTTCCTTAGCCGCGGCGCCGTTGCCCACAACCGACAGTTTAATTTCTCTGGGTGAATATTCATTGACATCAACAGCATTATTCATTGCAGAAATAATTAAAGCGCCACGCACATGCCCCATAACGATGGCCGTTTTTACGTTCTCGGCATAAAAAATACTCTCAATCGCAACATAATCCGGCCTGTGCTCGGAAATTATTCCGACCAGTTCCTGATATATCTTATGCAACCGCTCCGCCAGATTCTTTCTGGGACTGGTTTTAATATGTCCGTATTTAAAAAGCCGGGGTTGCCTGCCCCCGTCTATTTCTATAATTCCGTAACCAGTGATATTTAAACCGGGATCAATACCCAATATCTTCATTTTCTTAATCTAATTTTCCATGATGCGTTCCATTTCCGCATCCTCGATATCAAAGTTGGCATGTACATTCTGCACATCGTCATGTTCATCCAGGGCATTCATCAGTTTCATGAGCTGTTCCGCCGTGCTACCTTCGACCTTGATCGTATTCTGAGGAATCATGGTTAAGCGGGCGTCCTCAATCTGAATTGATCTGTTTTCCAGTTCGGTGCGCACCTGATGAAAATCTTCGTAGGAGGTATAAATCTCATAAAACTCATCTTCGGCAGACATATCTTCCGCACCGCATTCCAGGGTAATTTCAAGCAATTCATCCTCGGTGTACTGCGCCCTGGGAATAGTGATCAATCCTTTTCTGTCGAACATCCAGGCTACGCTGCCGTTCTCACCCAAATTGCCGTTATATTTTCCGAATAAATGGCGGACCTCAGAGACTGTACGATTTTTATTATCGGTCAGCGCTTCAACAAAAATGGCCACCCCTCCCGCTCCGTAACCTTCATAAGTTACTTCTTCATAAACAACGCCCGGTAATTCCCCTGTTCCTTTTTTGATAGCATTTTCAATATTTTTGGCCGGCATATTGGCTGTTTTTGCCGCAGCGATGGCTACCCGCAAACGCGGATTCATATCAGGATCACCCCCGCCGGTGCGCGCCGCAACCGTGAGTTCCTTGATAACCTTTGTAAAAATTTTTCCCTTTGCGGCATCAACTTTGGCTTTTTTATGTTTGATAGAATGCCACTTGGAATGACCTGACATACATGCCTCCTAATTCATAAAAGATATTGAATTTAATAAAATTAAGAGGGGTTTTCAATAGTATTTGGACGCATTACAGAAGGCCCGCGGAAGTGATTCGGGAACCTGAAATTTAAATTGCGTTTATTCGGGTATCTATGATTTCTTTCAGGATAAATCAACAAATGCAATACCGGAGCATTTACTTCTGTGCCATTTAGTGAGTGGGATTCTTAAAATCCGTTTATTTTCTTCCCAAAGATTAAAAGTTCATTTTGCGGGTTTTATGACCGAATACACGATTAAACAGATTTTTTTTAACATTTTACTAATATAATTCTTATATTTTTTATATATTATGCAAGCAATCGTTTAACACAGGATCAGATATGTCACAGGAAACAAAATCACAAACCAGAGCAAGGCAGGCATTCATTTCAATGCTTTCCATTCCCCGGCCGGTTAAGCCGCTGGTGGCTCCGCCCATCGCCAAAATGATGTCCCTGAAAAGCATCGATAAATGGTACGAGCGGGCAAAAGCAATGCCGGGCGAACATTTTGTTGACCAGATACTGAATGTTTTTGATATCAATATTGACCTGCCGCGCACAGATCTGGAAAAAATACCCGACAAGGGTCCGCTTGTAGTGCTTTCGAATCACCCTTTCGGCGGCATTGAGGGCATTATTCTGGCTTCGGTGATTCACAAGGTCCGCAAGGATATCAAAATCATTGCCAGTAACTACCTGAACATCATCCCCGAACTGGAGGAACTCTTTTTTCTTGTCGATCCGTCTGGAAAAAAGAAGGCGAAGCTAAAAAATTTCAACTCGATGAAGAAGGCTATTAAGTGGGTGCAGGGCGGCGGTGTTCTGGGCATTTTCCCGGCCGGCGTCGTGTCCCATCTGCAAATCAGGCAAATATCCATTACCGACGGCCCCTGGCAGGAGAGCGTCGGGCGTTTTATCGACCGCGTACAGACGCCGGTATTGCCCGTTTACTTTGCGGGAGCCAACGGCATGCCCTTCCAGATATTGAGCTTCATTCATCCCATGTTTCGCGCCATGCGCCTGCCCAGCGAGCTGATTAACAAACGCCATATAACCATTGCCCTGCGTATCGGAAATCCCGTAATGCCGAAACAGTGGAAAGACCTCGACACTTCCAAAAATATTATTATGTATTTTCGTAAGCGTACATATAATCTGGCCCACCGCCAGGATCTGCACGAATCGCCGGCAATGCAGGATCAACTGGAACCGGAGCCGGTCGCCGAAGCGATACCGCAGGAGAAGATCATTCGCGATATCGAACAACTGCCGGAATCGCAGACGCTGCATACCAAAGATAAGTATAAAGTATTTTATGCCGAAGCCGATCAGATTCCCAACCTGCTTTATGAAATAGGCCGGCAGCGGGAGATTACTTTTCGCCTGGCCAAAGAAGGCAGCGGCAAAACCCTCGATATCGATCATTTCGATAATTACTACAAACATCTCGTGGTCTGGGATACGGATGCCAACAAACTGGTCGGCGCTTACCGTCTGGGTCAGGGCGACGAAATTTTAGAGAAGTACGGGAAGGAAGGCTTTTACACCCATTCGTTATTTTTACTGAAGAAAAAATTTCTCAGGAAAATTACCCCGGCACTGGAAATGGGGCGTTCATTCGTAACACCGGAATACCAGCGGGACTTCAACTCACTGATGCTTTTGTGGCGCGGGATCGGCGCCTTTGTCGTACGCAATCCCCGTTACCGTTATTTGATTGGCCCGGTGAGTATCAGCAATGAATATACACCCTATTCGCAAAGACTGCTTCTGGATTTCCTGGAACAGCAGCACGGCAATAAGAAAATGTCACGCCGGGTTAAACCTACCAATCCGCCGATAAAAGATAGCTCTGGTCAAAAGATAAAAATCGAACATTTTAATGAACTTGAAGAGATGATCGCCGATATCGAATCAAAACCGATGGGTGTTCCGGTATTGATCCGCCAGTACATCAAACTGGGCGCAGAATTCATCGCCTTTAACCGCGATCCGTTGTTCGGCGACTGTATTGATGGCTTAATCGTCGTCGATCTGCCCAAAACGGAAACCAAGATATTAAACCGCTATCTGGGTAAAGAGGGTCGCGAAAGCTATATTAAATACTGGGAAGAAAAAGGGCTTAAATAGCATTAAGCCCTTTTTTATGATTTTACTATACTTCCGGTTTTTGTCTCAGATATTGATTTAGAAATTCCAGTATTGCTTTGTAGCCTTTAATCCTGTTTGCCTTCTTTAAAAATCCGTGTCCTTCATCTTCGAATAATACATATTCAACCGGAATGTTATTTTTTCTGACCGCATCCACAATTTCATCGGATTCCACTTTAAGCACCCGGGGATCATTGGCCCCCTGCAGCACCATTAAAGGCTTCTGAATTTTTTCAGCATGAAACAACGGAGATTTGGCCAGCAGCATTTCCCGTTCGGTTTCCGGATTGCCCATTTCGCGATACAGCGCATTGCGCTGGGCCTCCCACCAGGAAGGAATGCTTTCCAGGGTTCGTAACCAGTTGGAAATACCAAATAAATCAACGCCCACGGCAAATTCTTCAGGCCTGAATGTCAGAGCAGCCAGAACCATGTAGCCACCGTAACTCCCGCCGATAATACCTACCTCATCTTCAGCCGAAAGGCCGGTAGAAACAAGATATTTTTTACCCCATACGCAATCGTCCAGATCATCCTGGCCGTGACGCTTATCATCCAACTGATAAAAGGATTTGCCGTAGCCGGAACTGCCCCGGTTATTAACCGCAAGAATGGTGTAACCGTGATTAACCAGGTATTGAATCGAAGCCCGGTAACCCACGCGCGACTGTCCGCCCGGACCGCCGTGTACCCAAATCAGTCCCGGTCCTTTTTCACCGGTTTCAAGCTGATGGGGTTTATAAAGCAGGGCCGGAATTTCCAGGCCGTCGAAGGATTCGTAACGGACAACTTCAGCATCCACCAGATCGCGGGGATCAATTTCAGGATTCATGGAATCGGTCAGTTTAACATATTTGCCGGTATCAAAATTATATACATACAAATTACTCGGCGAGCGCGAACCATTAACGTAAAATGCCATCAGATTTTCACTGCGGGAAATGTTCACGGAAGTAATTTCGGCATTGGGCATTTCCGGCAGCTCCACTGCTTCACCGGTGACCATGTTTTTGACCATGATTTCCGTACGGGCGTCCTGATTTATGCCCAGCACGCGATATTTCCCATCCCAGGAAAAGTAGGCATACATAATGTCCCAATCCGCTTTTTCGACCGTTGCCGTCTCACCGGTTTTCACATCATAACTTTTCAGATAATTGAATTCACTGTTTTCATCGGTCAGAAAATAAAGAGTTTTCGAATCGATGCCGAAAGTAACCGGCCGGTAATTGATATCACCCTCGTGTTGCGAAATATGTTTCAGCTCGCCGGTTGTAAAATCGTATAGATACATTTCCGAGTTATCCCTGGTAATGGTTTTACTCAGAGAGAGATAGCGTTTATCGTTTGAAATATCGCCGATATTATAGCCCACATCATTTTTAAAAAGCAGCCTTGCTTCAAATGACTGGATATCCATTTCATATAAATCCATGTATTTCGGATTGCGCTTGTTGGATACGAAATAGAAACTGTCCAGGCTGCGGCTCCAACCAGCGAAAAGGGCGCGGGCATTCTCGACAGGAGTTAGATCCCGCACGGTGCCGCCCTTTTCCCGAAGATAAATATGCCAGATCTCGTTACCACCCTGATCGCTGCGCAGGAGCATCCGGTCATCATTGGGAAAATAAGCGGTAATAAAAACGGAATTGCTGTCGGAGTCGGTAAGCTGAAGCGCTTTGCCGCCAGCCACGGGTATGCTGTAGGCATTATAAATACCAGTCGCATCACTGGTGTACAAAACTTTTGATTCATCGTGCGAAAAAGAACTGCCGAAAATCGACGTTGTGTTCAGGAATTGTTCGATGGTGTACTGCTGCACATCCCTGTCGCCACTTTGCTGACAGGATGCAATCAGAAGCAGTATTCCCGGTAACAACATCAGCATCATTTTTCTTAACATATAAGCCTCCTAAAATAAATGAAGAGGTATCTGAACCTGTGTTTAACACTATTTTTGCGAACCGTAGAATGACAACATCACCTTGCCTATACCGGTATTATCGATATAAGGTCCGCGCACCGGATCGGTACCGCGAACGTGCTGCGCAAATCTTTCACTGCCCCTGCCTTTGGCGTAAAAAGGAACCAGTGAATTGGTATGTCCGCCGGAATGCCATTCCATCCCCGGCAATTCGCCTTTGCCGTTATTCCGGATTGGCTGCCAGATTTCAGTAATTGCATCCGCTGTCTGATTCTTTGGATCAGAGCCGGGTCCGGTGAGGTAACCCGTTTCATGATCGGAGGTCACAACAACCAGCGTTTCGTCCCAGTTGCTGTTTTGTTCGACCCAGCCGACCACCGCTTCAACCGCTTCGTTGAAGCCGGCCTGCTCTTCAATTAAGCGTCCGGACTGATTGGCGTGTCCGCTCCAGTCAACCGCGCCGCCTTCAATCATTAAAAAGAAACCGCGCCGGTTGTTATCAAGCACATTGAGCGCCCCTCTGGTCATTTCAGCCAGGGTCGGCACATTTTCATTGAAAGGAACCGCATACGGTTCGGCATTGACGTCTCCTTTTCTTTTTTGCTGCAGGGTGGCGGCAACCTTCGCCACACCGATAATCCGCTCGGGGGTATTACCTTCTGCTAAAGCCTGAAATTCCGAACGATCCATGATCAGTTTCCAGGGATCATCGTGACCGTCGCCATCGGCATCTCCGCCAACGCCTCCTTCATTCATCGCCTGCCAAAGATCCGGGCCGCCAACGAATTTCCAGGTCGTGTCGCTGATCATTTCGCCGCTGTCGCCGTACCAGGGATGACCGCAACCCATAATCACTTCCGCTCTGCTGTCCAAAACCATTGATTCTGCAATCGCCGCATAATTGGAGCGGCTTTCATTATGGGCAAGAAATGCCGCCGGTGTGGCGTGACTGAAGAATACTGATGAAACAACACCGCTCGATTTTCCTTCATTTTCCATACGTTCCACAATATTTTCAACCGGTTTTTTCAGGGTATCCACACCAAGGGCGCCATTGTAGGTTTTGACGCCAGTGGCGATTGCCGTACCCGAGGCCGCGGAATCGGTCGGTTTGATGCGCACATAATCAAAGGAAGCCCAGACCGAATCGGGATTATAACCAACACTATGTGCAGGATAGGTGGTACAGGCAAGGGTTACCGGGAATTGTTCATACACCTGCATGCCTGTTTTACCATGCTCGTAAAAACTCGTTGCTTCCACCTGATTGAATCCGCACCCGTCGCTGATCAGCACAATGATATTTTTAGGTGCAGGCGGCTGGGATTCGCAGGAAGTAAAAATTACAGCAGATATTAATATAACAATTAGAGCTAAGAAATTTAAGTTTCGCATACGTGATTCTCCGTTTTTTAATTAATGAAAAACATGCAAATAGTAAAAGTCTCCTACTAATTAATAAATGTCATTTTTTTCAACAGTCATCTCGATAATATTATTCCGGTTCAGATGACAAATCGGTCGCGGTAAATTTGTAAAAAAATTGCATACAATGCGAATCATTATTCCATTTGACATTTACTTTCATGATTAAGGAGGTTTATCATTTTTTTTCATAAAATATTGCTTTAATCAAAAAAAATTTGTTGCTTTATTGTATCATTGAAAATTTATAACAAGATCGGGATCAAAGTGAAAATTTATTTATCCGTTATCCTGCTTTTGATTCTTTTTATCAGCAGTTGTCAGCATAAAATATACCAGGTGGTTTCAGAGATAACCGCCGACGGCAAGTACGATTCCACCCCGCCGACACTGGAAGTTTCGCCCTATCTTGAAGAAATCAGCGCATCGGTAAAACTGATATCATGCCTGTCATTCTATGAGAGTTACAGTTTCGATCGGCAAAGCGCAATCCGGCGCAGTGATATCCGCCGGTCCGGTTTCCAAAAGGCTGCTTACCAGCGAATGGTTTTCGAACAACCGGTCATCGGCACCGGCACCGTATTGCAGTCGTTTCAGGATCAGTTATTGCTGCTGACCAGCGCTCACGTAATCACCTCCCCGGACACGATTTACAGTTATTTCAAAAATGAGGATAACCGCAATACGGAATTCATCGACAATGTATCAATCAAATTGCGCCATGAGATTAATGTCGTGTATATTCCCAAAAGCCGCCAGATCGACATTTTAGCCATCGATGAAAATGTGGATGTGGCGCTGCTTGAGGTGGAACTGGAATCACCCATCGCCCACTCCGTTCCGCCGATAAAATATCCGCTGGGCTCAGCAGCAGAATTGAACTGGGGCAGTTTTGTATATCTGATGGGATACCCGCATGGAAAAAAAGTGCTGACCAGCGCTTTGGTCAGTAATCCCAACCGCGATAAAAATCATGGTTTTATCATTGACGCGACCATGCATCGCGGTGTGAGCGGCGGCCTGACCCTGGCTTTGCGCGACGGTCCGCCGCATTTTGAGGTGGTCGGCATGGTTAATGCCCTTTCCGCAGAGACCGACTACGTGCTGCGTCCCGATGATGGTTATGTCCATTCTTCGGCCGGTACGGCTGTGCCCTATCCGGGCGACGTTTATGTGGATACGGATGTGCGCATCATCAGCGGCATAATTTATGCGGTTTCGGCGGAGCAAATCCGGACTTTTATCCAGGCGCATTTACCTCTAATTCAGTCCGGCGGCTATGATTTGAAGGGATTTTTAAATTAGACGGATATGGTTGACATTGTTCTGTGTATTATCCCTTCACTTGTTATTTTTTATTATACAAATTTAAGAGATGAATTATTACAATTAAATATTAGGTACTTATTTTGTGCCGTTTATTTTATGTATGGAATGTTTTCAACCTTTATCGGATATGGTCAGACAGTTGGAGAAAAAATGTTAAAGATAAAGTTAATTGATACTAAAAGCGGAAAGCCGAATCGTAAAAAATTTTTAATTAGGATGCTACTGAAAACATTTATTTTATTTGTTATCGCTGATATTGAAAACGTAAGTATGATTATGTATGCAATAATTTTGGTAATAGTTCCTATAAAATTTAAAAATGCGAATTATACTTTTTATTCACTTTTAGGGTTAGGAACAAATTCAACCTATGTATATTCAGGATAAAAAATAAGTTATTAATTTTTCTAAACACTAATTTTGTTATACAAAAATGGTTACATAGGCTACTTTAATCTTAGACTCTGGCCAAGAAGAAAAACCATTAACCGAGTTGCATAGGTTTTCCTGCCTGGTCAGAATAAGGTTTAAAGACGGGTAATGTATAAACAAGATTGAAAACAAAGCGTCCTTTTGTCACTCCTCTACCCATATTAGTGTAAGCTGGCAACATGCGGAACAAAATCTGTTGGCATATCCGTTTAAAAAACATTATTTTTAAACTAAACAGAAGGAGTAAACATGGCCGCGACCGTCAAGGAAAAAGTTAAAAACTTAATCGATAACCTGCCTGAAAATTCCACATTGGACGACATCATGCATGCCCTTTACATCCAGGCTAAAATTGAACAGGGTGAGCGGGAAATTGAAGACGGCAAAGGCATTCCCCACGAAGAAGTTAAAGCAAGACTTTTGAATAAATGGGCAAAGTGATTTGGTCCCCCTCCGCCTATAAAGATGTTGACTTAATCGCTGAATATATTGCCCGGGATTCAATCGACCGGGCAGCACTATTCGTTACAGGATTAATGAAACAGGCAGATAAAGTTCTTATTTCTTATCCCAGATCAGGACGAAAAATCCCGGAAATGAACGAGGATAGCTGGCGCGAATTAATTTATGGTCCCTATCGGATAATGTATCGTATCAAAGAAAATGGTGATGTCTATGTCACCGGTGTTGTTCATGGTGCCAGAGACTGGAAACCTGACCTTGATCTTTGATAATTTTAGATCTTTTCTATGATACCTAATCGGCGCAAGGTACTGTTGTGCATAACTTCAAAGACCGTTGACTAATTTTTTTTATATTGCAACAATAAAGAAATTCAAATCCAAATATAAATAAAACAATTGCTGCTCACCGGTATATTTTTAATCCAAGATGATTTTCCAGTGGGTCAAAATCCCTGTCAGCGTGCAGGAGCATCAAATCGTTTTCAATACAGAATGTTCCGATGATTACATCGATTGTTTTGCGCACCGTGACGCCATGCTTCCTCAAATTTCCGTAATTCTCTGCACTTTTAAGAGCGATGTCTTTTCCAACCATATCAAAACATTTGATATTATCAAAAAAATGCCGGGCAGTTTCGTAATCCTTATCTTTACTAAAACCCTGAAGCACTTCAGTTAAAATAATATCACCGATTAGTACGATTTCACTGCCAAGTGCTTTGTCCAGCGTATTTGTCTGTTTTGATTCAATGCCATTGAAATAATCAATCCAGACGGATGAATCCACTAATATCATGAGTCCGTTCTCATATCATCCAGGCTGCCTTCCCATTTTAATTTACCTCTGTAGTCCCTGATTGCTTCCTGTTTCTTTAAGCGTACCAGTAGCTTCAATCCTTCTTCAACCGCTTCTTTTTTTGTTTTAAACCCGCCGAGCTTTAATGCTTGTTCAATTAATAAATCGTTTATGACTATATTGGTTCTCATGTCAACCTCTAATGTGTATTATTTTGTAAATATATACACATTGATATCCGAAATCAATTTTTATCTGTTTTTCAACAATTTTTCCATTCAAAAAGGAGATGATTTCCAAATATGAAAGTTATGCAGAGCATCATAAAATTTTAAGCTAAACTAAACGCGTTTCTGGTGCAAAAAAAAAGTCCCTCAATATCGAGGGGCAAATTTTTCAAATACTTGTCTTAAAAGTATTAAACGCTCTAATCAAAATTAAAATTCAGAATCGGCAGGATGCGCAGGTATTTGGGATTTTCTCTGACAAAATTGATCAGTCCGAACTGGAAGCCGTTTAAGCGGCGGGCATAGTTTACGATACCCAGCGATACACCGGTCTGCGTGCCTTTTACCTGATTATATGCACTGGCCGCCAGTCCTTTCAGCTCGCCGTCATCAACGATTTTTATCAGCGCCCCGCTCAGCATGATGCCGGTAACATTTTCGCCGCCGGCGCCAATTCCGGCAATGGTCAGCCCGGTGACATTCGGCGCACCGGCACCCACGCCGCTGATAGTGATACCTTTGAGCGCATCCCCGGCGCCGACACCGACGCCGCCCAAATTGATACCGGTCATTTTATTTCCGGCGCCAACCCCGAACAGGGCCATTTGAATACCGAACATATTTTCACCTGCGCCTGCGCCGAAGCCGCCCAGGGTTATCCCGTAAGCATGACGTCCCGCGCCCGCGCCAAATAATCCAACCGTAATACCTTTCACATCACGGCCGGAGCCCAGGCCGAATCCGGCCAGACTTAATCCGACCAGATCTCGACCGGAGCCCATACCGAAAGACGCAAGCTGAATGCCTTTGACATCCCGGCCGGAACCAAGTCCCAGGCCGCCGAGATTAAGTCCGTGCAAATCTCTGCCGGCACCGATACCGAATAATCCAAGTTGAATGCCGGTCATATCCCTGCCTGCACCGACACCCAGGCCGCCGATATTGATACCGGTCATCGAGCCGCCGGCGCCGCTGCCCAGAGGTCCGATATTGATACCTTTCATATCTTTGTGCGCGGCAACGCCCAGTCCGCCGATGTTAATGCCGTTCAGATTGCCGCCTTCGGGCATGATCAAACCCAGATTCAGACCATTCATGGCGGCCCGTTCATTATCCCTGGCCATCCATAGCGATATATTGATGCCGTTGATTTCGTGAACTTCACTATCGCGCCAGTTGATGCGAATTCCGGTGAACTGACGGGAATTACCAAAACTGACGCCATAATTATTCGTGGGGATATCCAGACTTTGTGCGGGAAGTCCCAATGAACAAACCAGAATCAAAATAAGCGTGAAATAAAATTTTATCGTAGTACAATTTTTAAACATATCCTTAGCCTCCCAATTGCTTATTTTTGCATTCATCCTACAAAAAATGCCCGCGATCAGGCCGCGATAAATTATCAACATATTACAACTACGGGAGAATCCTGAAAATGTTTAGAAATATCTAAAATTGCTGTTTTATAAAATCCCGGAAATTTCGCGGTTCCCTGATGAGACTGCGCGGGATCAGTTTGAGAAAATACAGCGGAAATTCCCTGAATAAGCGAAACAAGGATCCCGAACGTACCGGATAGCGGTTTTCAATTTCAAACCGTAACCGGAATAACTGCTCCGGCGTCAGATGCCGCGTTCGGACATTAGCGTGAAAACAGTCGTATTTGGAATAATCATCGGGATTGGTAACGAGACCATCTTTCAGCATCCGTTCTCTGATACCCGTTTTGGGATAGGGCGTCAGAATGCCGAATATTGGATAATCCATGCCCAGCTTACGGGCATATTCCGCATTGGCGCGCACTTTTTGCTCGTCATCTTCGGGATTGCCGATAATAATACCACCGAACACAATCGCCCCGTACGACTTTAGTTCACGCACAACTTCGTATGCTTCACTGGTTGTGAACTGGTTGCTTTTAACAAGATATTCCAGGTTTTCATCCGATTCATTTTCGATGCCCAGAAATATCCAGCGCGCCCCCGATTTAACCATCGCTTCCGCCAGCCCCGGTGTATTCTTAAATCCCTTTACGCTGGCCTGAACGTAATAGCGCATGTCGTGCAATCCGGCGTCGATAATCGCTTCACAAAGTTGTTTATAGCGCTTGCCGTCTATGGTCGGATTGTCGTCCGATACCAGTAATGCCCGCGCGCCGCGCTTTCTGGCGTCGCGGATATCATCAAGCACGCGCTCGATTTTATACTTGCGAAAACTTTTGCCGTACATGTTTTTAATGGAACAAAAATCGCAATCGAATACACATCCCCGGGAGGTTTCGATAACATCGGCGGGATAGCCGAACAGGTGAAATCCCTTTTTCATAATCCGGCAGTCCCGGTCGGGCAGTTTTATTTCATCGAGATTCAGCAGTTTTCCTTTTTCATTATGCACTGCGGCGCCGTTTTTACGCCAGGTTAATCCCGGAATTGCCGACAAATCACCGCCGTTTTTTAAAGTTTGCAGCAATTGATTAAAACTGCGTTCCGCTTCGCCGCGAATGATATAATCGATATACTGCATATCTTCGTTTTCGGCGATAACGTCGTAGTCTATCGTCGGATAATAGCCGCCAAAAACGATCGTAATATTTTGATCAAATTGACGTGTGAGTTTTGCCAGTTCCAGGGTTTTGGCGTATTGAAAAATCATGCAGCTTAAGCCGACAACATGCGGACGATATTCGTTCAAAACATTAAGCAGCGTTGGATGGGCATTATGCCTTTGCAGTACCAGATCAATGATCTTCACTTCAGCCACTTCCGGATTGACATTGGCGGCGATTGAGGAGAGGCCGCCATTGGGCAGGCGCGTCATCCGGTCAAAACCGACCAGTACTTTGTGACTGGCGACAAGCAGTACACGCATCATTTGTACTCCTTTAATCAGTTCATCAAAATAAAACTACAAATTCTCAAGAATAAATTCCGTCATCATTGTATACAGGTGCAAATGAACATTTTTACCTTGCAGACTGTGATTCTTACCCGGGTACACCATCAGACTGAATTGTTTGTTCTTATATTGCATAAGACTGGCAAACTGCATGGTATTCTGAGCGTGCACATTATCATCGGACATGCCGTGCACCACCAGCAGGCCCTCCCGATAGTCATCCACATAACTTAATACGGAAGCGGAATCATAACCGGCGGCATTATCGGAAGGCAAACCCATATAGCGCTCGGACCAGATGGTATCGTACAAACGGAAGTCACTGACCGGCGCCACGGCGATGCCTGCCTTAAAATGTTCGGCGCCTTTTGTCATGGCCAGCAGGGTCAGATAACCGCCGCCGCTCCAGCCCCAGATGCCAATGCGCGCTTTATCCACATAAGGCAGGGTGGCAAGGTACTTGGCGCCCTCGATGTGATCGCCGACGGCATATTTACCAATATCACGGTAGGCTAAGTTTTTAAAAGCCTTGCCGCGACCGCCGGTGCCGCGGTTATCCAAAGAAAAGATAATGTAGCCTTTCTGTGTCAGCAAGGTGTACCACAGTTTAGAGCTGCCGCGTCCCCAGCTGTTGCGCACCACCTGCGATCCGGGTCCGCCGTAACCGTAGATGAGTACCGGGTATTTTTTATCGGGATCGAAATCGGCGGGTTTAATGATTTGGGCGTTCAGTTCAACGCCGTCGCCGGTTTTGAATTTCAGAAATTCGGGATAAATCATACCCGTTTCATCAAACTGGTCGGTGCTGGTTTTCACGAGATTCCGAACCGTTTTGCCTTCATTGTTAAGCAGATTGATTTGCCTTGGCGTTTCGATGGCGGAATAACTGTGAATAAAATGTTTAAACCGTGGTGAAAAATCAGCACTGTGACTGCCGGCCTTAATGGTCAGCGTGGATATTTCAGAATGATCCAGTGCCGCCTTAAATATTTTTGTACTCAACACATCACCCTTGTTGGCGCTGAAATAAACCTGGCCGCGATTTTCATCGACGTCATAAATCTGTTTGACCACCCATTCGCAGTTTGTGATTTGGCGGATCAACTTGCCTTTCAGGTCATACAAATAAATATGATTAAAACCGTCCTGTTCGCTGGTCCACAAAAACTGCGGTTTCTTATCAAGAAAAAACAGATCGTCATCCACATCCACCCAGCAGGGATCGGTATCCGAGAGGATTACCGCGCTCGTCCCATCTGCTCCATCGGCAAGCAGAAGCTCAAGATTATTCTGCAATCGATTCATCCGCTGGATTGACAGCAGGTCCGGATCATTAGTCCACTGAATCCGCGGAATGTAGATATCGGTTTCAGACCCGATATCCATCCAGACCGTTTTCTCTTTATCTAAGTGATAAACGCCTATTTTGACCAGCGAATTAGGATCACCGGCCTTTGGATAGTGGATTGTTCTTACTCTGCCATTGGCCGGACTGAATTCCGTCCAGCTGAACGTGGGCACCGGCGACTGATCGAAGCGCCAGAAAGCGATTTTTTTGCCATCCGGCGACCAGCGCCAGCAATCGGCGATGCCGAATTCTTCTTCATAAACCCAGTCCGCGCGGCCGTTTAAAATGATTTCAGATCCGTCGTTGGTAATCCGGGCTGTTTTCTTATTTTTCAAATCCGTAACATAGATGTTATTTTCGAAGACATAACCGACCATGGTTTCATCCGGCGAAAGTTTCGGATGCATGATGCGGTTGCCGTCCCCGCGGACCGGAAGCGCCTGCTTTTTGTCAATATCGTAAATGAAGTAATTAGCCAGATCATAATCTCGCCAGACACGCCGGGCATTGCTTTTGAGCATTATTTTCGCGCCGCTGCCGGATATCGAATAATCACTGAAATCGATGACATAACCGGAATCGGGCTCCTGAAAATCCATGCCGTCGATCCACAGGGATTCGATTCCGCTTTGCACGTCGTGGCGATAAAGCGAGGTAATACCGGTAACGCTGTCGAATTTTTCGAATACAAATGCATTACCGTCCGGCAGCCATTGGGGATTGTTGAGATTTTCAAGTTCGAAACTGCCCGGCTGGAAAATTTCTTCTAATGTCAATTCTTTGGCATCCTGACCGGAAGCAAATGAAAAACAGATGATGCAACTGACGATGATGAAGACAAATGAACGCATTGAAAAAACCTCACTAATCATTTAATCCGATATTTCGGAAATAACTGAAATATTCTACATCAGGGGGCGACAAATTCTGCGCACAATGACTATAAATTGATTTTAGTCCCAAAGATCACAGCGATGTCGGTTAAGCCGGCGCTTGTGTTGTAGTCATATTTTTCCGTGCCAATTTTTTTACTGATTATTTCCCTATAGTCATTATTTCTTTCATCAAAGTCCTTATAAATCTGATCATATTCTTCGGAGATAGCGCTAAAACCCATTTTTATGAATTCCAAAGAGAAGCCCAACCAGCCTGCCGGCCGCACTTCAAATCCGAGTATAAAAGTCTGGCAGACACCGGAAAGCGTGTTTTCGGCATAATCACCGCTTACGCTATAATAATCTTTATTACCATAGTAATCGGTTTCCGTCCAGTTTACGTCATATTCCCCGGAATAACCGTAATAGTGATAACCAACTCCTATACCCGGGTATATAATAAACTTTTCTTCTGCATCAACAGCAATAGGAAATAAAAAGCCCAGATCAACAGAAAGACCGTTAATTCGTGCTTCGAGCCGTTCATTATATTGATTGATACTAATCTCGTATTCAGAGTTATCATAATCGGTGTAAGTAAAGGTTGTTCCCGGACGATCAATTTCCGATGAGGATGAAGCGCGTCCATAACCAATAGTCGGCCGAATCATCATCCCGAAAGGCAGTTTGATTCCAAATGAAAGGGATAATGTTTTTGGGATATAAAGATCGTAAATCGAACTATAGCTCCTTTGTGGTAGGTTGACGGAACTATATACTGGCCAGTTAATTATGGATGTACCGTAGTTCAAGCCTAACTGAATCGTTTCGGAAAAGCATAATACAGGAATGCTCATCACGATCAAAATCAGAAACATCAATTTGATTGATTTTTTCATTTTGCCTCCATCTCAAATTTTAAGGTTAAATTAGTAGGGTGAAACTGATGAATTAAACGTAAGATAATAAATTTAATGAAATGAAAAAAATGAAAATAATTTTGTGGCGCACACGGGTCGGAAAGAAAAGAGAAAAGAGAGGTATAAAGACGTTCTTCGTTGCCAACTGCTGGTTACTTGTTACTGGTTATTGGTGGCTGGTGGGAGCGCAGCGCATATTCCGACTTATCGGAATTACCGGGTACTGTGGTTAATCATCATTCGTGATTTGGGAAATGCAATTGGTTATCCGCATACCTGCTCTCCCTCCATTCTTCCAATCTTTTATTCTTCCTAATTCCGGTCAGATCGCTGCCAATTGGAACCCACCCCTACCCCTCCGTCGGGGGAATTTCAGAATCCACCCTTCCAGTCTTCCAGTATTCCAATTTTCTATCTGCGCCCTGCTCTATGCACTTTGCGCCAAACGCAGTTACTTGACCATCCCGGAAAAGCCCATGAAAGCCATCGCCAGAATACCGGCAACAATCAGGGCAATCGGCGCGCCGGCAAAAGCACTGGGGACCTGACGGGTATCCAATGCTTCGCGAATACCGGCAAAAAGAATCAATGCCAGCCCGAATCCCAGCGCCGAGGCAAAGGAAAAAATCACCGTAAGAATAAAATTAAAATTCGACTGCACCGATAAAATCGCCACACCCAGAATCGCGCAATTGGTGGTGATCAGCGGCAGGAAAATACCGAGCGCTTTGTAAAGGGGCGGCGCCACTTTTTTCATTACGATTTCAACAAACTGCACCAGTGATGCGATTACGAGGATAAATACAATCGTCTGCAGATAACCGATATTGAATGGTATCAGTACGAAATTTTGCAAAATATAGGTTATTGCCCCGGCCAGTGTCAGCACAAACGTAACGGCCATGGTCATGCCGAATGCGGTATCCAGTTTTTTCGATACGCCCATGTAGGGGCAGATACCGAGAAATTTTGTAAAAACAACATTATTAACAAAGATAGCGCCGATAATCAAGAGTACATATTCGGCCATCATTCACCTCCCAGCATTTTGCTGATCTTATTCATGCCCACCAGCATAAAACCCAAAGTGATAAAAGCGCCCGGCGCCAGCACGAACAACAGAACCGTACGCCAGTCATCCGGGATCAGCGACATGCCTAAGAATGCACCCGATCCGAATAATTCACGAATCATTCCCAGCACCACCAGGGCAAAGGTAAATCCCAATCCGTTCATGATGCCGTCCAGCAGGGACTGCCCGACCGGTTTCTTTGAAGCGAAGGCTTCGGCGCGGCCGAGGATCAGGCAGTTAACCACAATCAACGGAATAAACAAACCCAGTGTTTTGTGCAGATCGTACATGGTGGCCTGCAGGCCCATATCGACAATGGTCACGAAGGTGGCAATTACCACGATAAATGCCGGAATGCGCACCCGTGAAGGAATTACATTCTTCAACAGCGACACGACGAGGTTCGAGCTGAAAAGGACAAATGTCGTCGCCAGTCCCATGCCCAGGCCGTTCTCAGCGGAGGAAGTTACCGCAAGCGTCGGACAGAGGCCGAGCAGCAGACCGGTGACCGGATTTTCGGTAAAAAATGTTTTCTTAAACTTCTCTGCAAATGTCATTATTAGTTTTCCTCCTCTAAGGCCTCGAAGGTTAACAGGGCTTTTTTGACACCGGATGTAAAGGCCCGCGAAGTAATCGTCGCAGCAGTAAGGGCGTCGATATCACCGTTATCGTTTTTAACAGCCCACTCGGTGTCTTCCAGCGTTCTGCCGCGGAACTGCTTTTTGAAGGGCTCATCGGTCATGGCGTCGCCCAGTCCCGGTGTTTCCTTGTGCTCCAGCACATACGTATCAACCACTTTAGCTGAAGTATCAACGCCGATCATCATTCTGAAATCATTGGTAAATCCGTTTGGTGCGCTTACGATGATCGCATACCCCAGCAACTGATCCTGTTCGTCGGATACCGGAAAATAATTTGCGGTAAAAGTTTCACCGGCATTATTGGATACTTCTTTTTCAATCGGCGATTCAGGATGACCGACGCCATCCGTTTTATTCATCACAATTTTGATTGCCCGCTTCGTTTCTGCTTTTTTATTTTCAGCGATCGGGCCGCTGGTAACCTGATTGATAAAGGCCAGCAATGTTGCCGCAAAGGCGGCGATCAGTACGAGTACGATAATAACTTTGAAAGCGGATTCTTCTTTAGCCATTTTTCACCATCCCAAATTTTTTATCGGGGAAATATTTATCCAACAGAGGTACAACTGCATTCATAATCAATATTGCAAATGAGACGCCTTCCGGGTAACTGCCGAACAGACGGATAACCACCGTAAATAAACCACAGCCGAAACCGAACAGCAGTTTCCCCTTGAAAGTAAGCGGCGAGGTAACCATATCCGTGGCCATGTAAAGCGCGCCGAGAAATACGCCGCCGGTTAAGATATGAAATAAAGGATCGGCATAATTCGCCGGATCGATCACATTAAAAATACCTGTGAAAACAAAAACGGTACCGATAAACAGCGTCGGAATTTCCCAGGTTATATAACCTTTGTACAAAAGATAAAGCGCGCCGATGAGCAGCGCCAGCGCCGAAATTTCACCGATCGATCCGCCCATTTGTCCCATGGCCAGATCCATGTGGCTTGCATCTTTCAGGGCCCCCATGCCTTCGGTTTTTAATATACCCAAAGGCGTTGCCCCGGTTGCGGCATCCGCCACAAACGGTTTGGGCCAGGAGGTCATTTCAACCGGAAAGGACACCAGCAGGAATACGCGGGCGACAAGGGCCGGATTAAAAATATTCTGACCAAGTCCCCCGAAAACCTGTTTACCCAGCACAACCGCAACGATGGAACCGATCAGCAGCATCCACCAGGGCGAATTCGCCGGCACATTCATTGCCAGCAAAATGCCGGTCAACAGCGCGCTGCCGTCCATATAATTGATTTTATACGAAGTAAACTGCGCGATAAGCGATTCCACGGCTACCGTAAATACGGAGGTCAACACAATCACCCGCAGCGCATCCCAGCCGAATACCCAGACCGATACCGCCAGAGCCGGTACAAGCGTGAGGGAAACCGTGTACATGATTTTTGTGGTTGATTCCGTCACTCTCCCCTGCGGGGATGAATCCATCAATAGTAAGCGATTTGTTTCCACGTTAGTTCTCTCTTTTGATTAAAGTTTTTCCGAGCCGCATCCAGTGCACCAGGCGTCGATCCGCCGGACAAGCAAAACTGCAACTGCCGCATTCGATACAATCCATGATCGGCCCCTTCACCTCCGGATCAATCTGATTGGCAATAACCATTTCCGTGTATTGGGCAACGGTGAGTCCCATGGGACAAACTTCGATGCAGCTTCCGCAGCGGATACATGGATTTTCTTCGCGGTATACAAATCTGCTTTCATCAAAGAAAAGTAAAGCAGATGTCGTTTTTGTGACCGGACTTTCAAAAGAATAAGATGTTTTGCCCATCATCGGGCCGCCGGCGATCAGAAGGCGTACATCTTCCGACCTGACGCCGTATTTATCAAAGACGCTTGAAACCGGTGCACCGACAGGCAGTATGATATTACCCGGATTTTTCACCAGATTACCGGACACCGTCAGCACCCGTTCGGTCAGCGGTCGATTATAATAAAACACATCATGAACGGCCAGTACGGTTGCCACATTCTGCACGACTACGCCGACATCCATGGGCAGTCCTTTGGAAGGCACTTCACGATTCAGAACCGCTTTAATCAGCTGCTTCTCGCCGCCCTGCGGATATTTGACTTTTAAGGGTACAACTTCAATTTTATCATAATTTTTGGCCTCTTTTTCCAAAGCGGCAATCGCATCCGGTTTGTTTGATTCTACGCCGATATAAATCTGCACGTTATCAAAAATCTTCTGTAAAATCCGAATCCCCTTGAGCAGTTCGGCGGTGCGCTCCAGCATTACGCGGTGATCCGCCGTAATGTAGGGTTCGCACTCCGCGCCGTTAATAATCAGGGTATCAATTGTTTTTTCCGGCGGCGGTGATAATTTAACGTGCGTCGGAAATCCGGCGCCGCCCATGCCCACCAGTCCGGCATCGCCAATCTTTTTGCGGATTTCGTCCGGTTTCAGCGCATCAATATCCAGATTTTGTTTCTGATCTGATTCCATGATCGTTTTCATGTTTTCGCCGGCCTGATCCGTTTTGATCTGGATGACTTCTTTGATTTGTCCGCCGAGAAGCGGGAACTTGGTAATCTTCAGCACTTTGCCGTCAACCGGGGCATGCACGTTTGAAGATACAAATCCGGTTGATTCGGCCAGTAAATCACCGCGTTTGACTGCATCGCTTTTTTTAACCAATACTTTACAGGGTCTGCCGATATGCTGATCGACCGGTACCAAAATTTGTTCCGGTACTTCTCCGTAAACGATTTTTTCCTGAGCGGAAACTTTATGTTCGGGCGGATGAATGCCGCCCATTTTAAATGTTCTAAGCATCGGCCGTCTCCTTTTCCACAGGTTGTTCTGCTCTTTCCCTCTTCTGATTTTCCGTGAGGAGTTCATCTATGGCATTGGTCGGACAGGCTTCAACGCATTTACCGCAAAGGGTACATTTTTCATAGTCTATTTTTGCCAAAAAGTTATTGACATGAATGGCGTCGTCTTCACAAACCTTTTCGCATTTCATACACCCGATACAGGCCACGGAACAGGCCTTGCGGGCATCGGCGCCGCGATCCGTATTAAAACAGGAAACCGTCGTGGTTTTCGAATAGGGACGCAAATGCAAAATATCCTTGGGACAGGCCGGTACACACATCCCGCAGCCTGTGCATTTTTCCGCATCAATGACCACGATCCCGTTTTCAATGCGCATCGCATCGAAGGCACAGGCACGGACACAGGAACTCAAACCGATACAGGCGAAGGAGCAGGCTTTGGTAGAATCGGCAACCAGCATCGCCGCCCAGCAATCCTGAATACCGCGGTATTCCATCATCAGTTTTGAATTATCATGTGTTCCCTTGCACATCAGGGAGGCCACTTTCTTTTCTCCGACACCGGCAGCCAGTCCCATCAGCGCCCCAATGGCAGACATGGTTTCCGAATCGGCAACCGGGCAGGCACGATCGATGCTTTGCTTGTTAACCACATCTTCGGCATAAGCAGCGCATCCGGCAAAGCCGCAGCCGCCGCAATTGGCGCCCGGTAATAAATCGGTAATTTCCGCAATCCTGGGATCTTCATAAACATAGAATTTTTTCGATGCCACAAAGAGCCCTGTCGAGGATATTAAGGCGAATCCGCCAAGAATTAAACCGGGTATGATAATTTCCAGCATGTAATCTCCCAGCGCTTTCTATATTAATTAATTGGTTTTATCGTTACTTTAAATTTCTTATGGCCAAATCGGCGGCTTATCCGGTTAACGATGTACAGGGAAAAGCCCAGGGCCAGCAGTGCATTTACAAACTGCAATGCCTCGTTTTGTATGCCCAGCAAAGCTTTGCTTAAGCCAAGCCCCAAGAAGAAAAATACGAGCGGCAAAAAATAAATGATCAGAGAAGTCTGAACCACTTTTTTATATTCCAGTTGAACGGACTGACCAATTTTAAAATGCTCGGGCTGTTTTTCTTTTTCCAGCTCGATCACTTTCTGGCCGCACATTTCGTTCATGCCACAGGATTTGCAGCTCTGTTCGGAAGCCAGAGCAATCCGGTAATGTGTTTCGCTGATTCCACTGATTCTGCCGTTAACACAATTCATGCTATTTGCCAACTCTTAATCATTTATTTATTGCTGAAACGTATATTCTTTTATCGCAACCGGGGAATTAAGCCCCTAATGTCAGTTTTATCAAACGTGTTTTAATCGCAAATAATATACCATTTAATTAAACAGGCAAATAATCTGTTTTACATATATGTTTTTTATTGGTTTATATTTAACAGAGCTAAATTAAACCTTATCGCCCTATTCCAATATTTAATGCAAATTTCCACTCAATTCTCAAAATTAGGAATTCATCATTCCATAGTCCGCAATGCAGGCCTGAAATCAGTTTTTTATAACCGGGGAAGGTATCAATTACCGGACACCATCCCCGGTTTTGATGTAATTCACAGGTCAGGATTTTTTATTTTTCAGACCAAAATCATAGCCGACGTCAATCGCCTTGCGGTTAATCTCAATAAGACGTTTATGCTTGATGGCGGTTTTGAGTGTTTCGTACAGTACTTCCCTGGAAAAAAGCCCCGTATAAGCTGCATAAGCCGCCATAGTTACCATATTCGCCGTACGGGTATTTCCCAGTTCGTCGGCCATTTTTGTGGCCGGGATGGGCAGTACTTCTACATCTTTGCGCTTTACATCAATATCGATTAAAGAATTATCGAAAATGATCAGTCCGCCTTTTTCCACATCCGGTTCGAATTTTTCCAGTGAAGGCCGGTTGAGGGCAATGAGTACGGTTGGATAGGAAACCACCGGTGATCCCACGGCAATATTACGGATATTCACATGACAATTAGCCGTACCGCCGCGCATTTCCGGTCCGTAAGAAGGCAGCCATGATACGTGGTAGTCCTGCAGCATACCGGCCTGAGCCAGTGCGGCGCCAAGCAGCAACACGCCCTGCCCGCCGAATCCGGCTACCTTGATTTGCGGATTTTCGTATGCCTCAGGCAATTCAGATTTCTTAAAAACCTGCTCTGTATCGGGAACGACCTCGATGGTTTTTTTGATTTCTTCGGCATTTAGTTTTTTCTCGGTAATTTTATAGGGCTCCATTTCTTTTGTATTATCTTTGTAAACGCCCAGCGGAAACTGCGGCAGCATCACTTCCTGTATCCAGCGCATGGCATCCACGGATTCCATTTTCCAGCCGGACGGGCAGGGTGAGAGAATTTCCACCAGAGAAAAACCAAGATTATCAACCTGATTTTTAAGCGCCTTTCTCACCGCCATACGGCTGCGGGCACGGTGCTTATTATCAAACAGTGCTACCCGTTCCACATAAACAGGCGCTTCCAACTGGCTGATGAGTTCGGCAACCTTAATCGGGAAGCCTTCGTTATGCGGATTGCGTCCGCGCGGCGAAGTGGTTGTACGCTGATCGATCAGCGTTGTCGGTGCCATCTGTCCGCCAGTCATGCCATAAATGGCATTGTTAATAAAAAATACGGTAATATTTTCACCGCGGTTGGCGGCATGTAAAATTTCCGCCGTGCCAATGGCCGCCAGGTCGCCGTCACCCTGATAACTGATGACGATACTTTCCGGACGGGCGCGTTTAATGCCGGTCGCCACCGCCGGCGCCCGGCCGTGCGCCGCCTGGATATTTCCCGTATCAAAGTAGTAATAGGCAAACACACTGCAGCCCACCGGACTGACAAATATTGTTCTGTCGGCAATTTCAAAATCATCCAGCGCTTCGGCAATAAATTTATGGACATTTCCGTGTCCGCATCCGGGACAATAGTGAGTCACTTTCTTATCCGGGCTGGGGTTGCGGAAAAATCGCTCGTAAAAACTCGTCGGTTTCTTCAATACTTTCGAAGCCATATTCCCCTCTATATATTTTTATTAATTTTCTTTAGTTAGTTTTTTCAGGTGGTTCAACAACTCATCCATCGAAGGCACAACACCACCCATTCTGCCGTAAAATTCAACCGGACACCGGCCTTCAGCGGCAAGACGTACATCATAGACCATTTGTCCGTTGCTCATCTCAGAAACCAGTATTTTTTTGCATTTTGCCGCCAACCGGTGGATTTTATCACTGGGAAACGGGAAGAGCGTAATAGGCCGTAACAAGCCAATTTTGACGCCTTCTTCGCGTAATTTTTCAACGACGGTTTTCAGAACACGCGAAACAATACCATAACCGATGACCACATACTCGGCATCTTCGAGCATAAATTCTTCCGTACGCAATTCATTTTGTTCAATTTCTTTATACTTTTCCTGAAGTTTTAAATTGTGCCCTTCCAGTTCTTCGGGATCAAGATATATGCTTGAAATCAGGTTGTGCTTACTTTCAGCATCGGCGTACAAAGCCCAGTCATGATGCGGCAATTCCATCAGCGGTTCGCCAAATTCGACCGGTTCCATCATCTGTCCGGTGTAGCCGTCGGCGGCAATATAAACGGGCGTGCGATATTTCTCCGCAAGATCAAAGGCCAACTGAGTCAGATCAGACATTTCCTGCACGCTGTTGGGGGCCAGAACGGGACATTTGTAATTGCCATGACCGCCGCCTTTGACGATCTGATTGTAATCACCCTGTTCCGGCGCAATATTACCCAATCCGGGTCCGCCGCGCATTATATCTACAACCACACAGGGTAATTCAGCGCCAGCCGCGTAGGATATGCCTTCCTGCTTAAGACTGATTCCGGGACTCGATGAAGCCGTCATCGCCCGGACACCGCCGCTTGCCGCGCCGTAAACCATGTTAATCGCCGCAACCTCACTCTCGGCCTGCAGAAAAGTACCGTTTACCAGTGGTACATACTTGGCCGCTGCTTCTGCAATTTCACTGGCCGGGGTGATCGGATAACCAAAATACACGCGGCAGCCGGCTAAAATCGCGCCACGGATAATCGCATCATTACCTTTCATTAATAGTTTTGCCATTAGCCTATTTCCTCCCCTGCATATTCATATCCTTTTTTATAAACAATGATTGCCTCCGGTTCAGGACAGGCATAAAAACAAACGCCGCATCCCGTGCAGTCTTCACCAACATAATAAGCGAAGTGATAACCTTTGCTGTTAAATTTTTCGTGAAACTTCAACACTTCCGGCGGGCAGGCATCAATACATAAACCACAACCTTTGCAAAGCTCCGGTTCTACCTTCACAAAAGGTTTGTCCAGTACTTTCTTTTCCATAATTCCCTCTTCCGTTTATAATGAATATTTATTTATTATCTTTTGTTATTCCATAGTCCATCTATAATAAACACCAATTTTTATGCCATTCTCATCAGCACTTTGTTTTTATCATCATACAATAAAAACAATAAGTTATAACTGGTAACTATTTTTTCAAAAAACTGCATATTCCAAATTCTAAAAAAATCGCCCTGTTTTTTTTATTTATTAGAATCGGAAAAAACCACCATCATTTTCAATACTGCATAAAAGTTCATCCGGGCGGATTAAAATTAACGAATGCCTTCCCGGATGATATCCTTAACGCCTTTTCTCTGATTAATGACTCTGGCCAAGGCAAAAAACAGGTCGCTCAGGCGGTTTAAATAAATCAGAAGTAAACCGTTGATTTGATTTGTATCCACAAGCGGAATCAGTTTCCGCTCGGCCCGCCGGCAAACCGTACGCGCCAAATGGGATAGAGCCGCTTCTTCACTACCGCCGGGAAGAATAAATTTCTTCAGCGGCTCAACCTCATCCGTAAATAAATCGATGGCTTGTTCAAGGTTCCTGATATTATTTTCCGAAATTGCCTGCTTGAACTTTTTTTGCATTGCTTCATCAGGGGTGGCAATTTCCGAGGATAAAACAAACAACTCATTCTGTATGTTTTTCAAAAGCGGCTTTATCTCAGAATCATTCACTTTGGCATCGAGTAATCCGATGAGGCTGTTCAATTCATCGATAACTCCATATGCTTCAACCCGTTCATTATTTTTTTTAACCTTTTCTCCCCCGAACAAAGAAGTGTTACCCTGATCTCCGAATCCTGTATATAACTTCAATAAACATCCTTAAATTTTATTTATGATACAATCATAATATAATAATAAATTAGAAATATAAAAATCGTAATTTTTGAATAAATGCAGGTTCCACAGCAGAATTGCAAAATGCTGTAAATAACCAGTAAACATGAAGCAGTAATTTGCTTTCCGGACTTTATTGTGTTCTTCAGAGATTCAAATTAGTTTAAAAAAAAGAGAGGGAGTAACTCATATTCTTTGGGGGGGTAAAGGAGGCAAAAAACCTTTAATTTTGAATTAAGGGGAGATATGAATTACTGAACCCTCTCAACCAACGACCTAACTCACAATAATATATTACAATTATTGTGCCATATTTGTTCCAACAAATTTTTTTTCATATTCTATTGTTTTTATTATACTTGGCTCTATATAGGGAAATAACGCTTTCTATTAAAAATGCATAAAGTTTCAACAACAAGTGTCTGATTTTTCGTCAGATTAATCAGTAGGTGTGTTCAAGCAGGTAATGTCTGTTTGTAGAGAATATCGACAACCAATTATTGCCCCAGTTTAATGATAGCAGGCATCCATTGGATTTGGTACATTTTTTTCCACGGATACGACCCTAAAGCGACACAATTTGTAACAATGGTATCCACTCAAATCTTTGAAGATTTAATTACTAAACTACCGGGTGGTTGTTGAGTTTTTTAAGTAATTATTGTATTATTAGCGCTTACTAAACAAATCAAAAAATCAGGGTTAATTTTATGACAGAAAATAAATCCACAGAGTCGACACATTTTATCAAAGTGATTATTGATAAAGATCTTGAAACGAAAAAATATGACGGACGCGTGCATACGCGCTTCCCGCCGGAACCAAACGGCTATCTGCATATTGGTCATGCCAAATCCATTTGCCTGAATTTCGGTCTGGCCGAAGAATACGGTGGTAAGTGCAATTTACGTTTCGATGATACCAATCCGATCAAAGAAGAAGACGAGTACGTTAAATCGATCATCGAAGATGTAAAATGGCTGGGATTTGACTGGGAAGACCGGCTCTATTTCGCTTCCGATTATTTCGATCAGATGTATGAATATGCCGTGCAGTTAATAAAAAAGGGCCTGGCCTATGTGGATGATCTGAGCAGCGAAGAAATAAAAGAATACCGCGGCACACTTACCGAGCCGGGAAAAGAAAGTCCCTATCGCAACCGCTCCGTCGAGGAAAATCTGGACTTATTCGAACGTATGCGTAAAAACGAATTCCCCGATGGCGCCAGGGTATTACGGGCTAAGATTGATATGAGCTCGGGCAACATGAATATGCGTGATCCGATCATGTACCGTATACTGCATGCAAGCCATCACCGCACCGGCGACAAGTGGTGTATTTACCCGATGTACGACTGGGCACACGGACTCGAAGATTCGATCGAGGGTATTACCCACTCGATTTGTACGCTGGAGTTCAAAGATCACCGGCCGCTATATGACTGGTTTCTGGAAGCGCTTGAGGTTTACCATCCGCAGCAGATTGAATTTGCCCGGCTTAATTTGAATTACACGGTAATGAGTAAGCGATTGCTGCTGAAACTGGTTCAGGGTAAATATGTATCCGGCTGGGACGATCCGCGCATGCCTACCATCTCAGGTCTGCGGCGGCGCGGATATTCACCCGAATCTATCCGATATTTTTCGGATGTGATCGGCGTGGCCACGGCAAACAGCACCGTGGATATTGCGCTGCTCGAACATTGTTTGCGTGAAGATTTGAATAAAACAGCCATAAGAATGATGGCGGTGCTAAAACCGCTGAAAGTAATCATTGATAATTATCCGGATGACCAGGTGGAAGCATTTGAAGCGGAAAATAATCCGGAAGATCCTTCGGCAGGTAAACGTAAGGTGCCCTTTTCCAAAGTTATTTATGTTGAGCGTGATGATTTTAAGGAAGAAGCACCGCGCAAGTGGTTCCGTTTGGCGCCGGGAAAAGAGGTTCGTCTCAAGCATGCTTATTATATCACCTGCGACCGGGTAATTAAAGATGAAACAAGCGGTGAGGTAAAAGAACTGCACTGCACGTACGATCCGAAATCGCGCGGCGGCTGGACCGATGACGGCCGAAAAGTAAAAGGAACGCTGCACTGGGTTTCCGCCCAACATGCCACTAAGGCAGAAGTGCATTTATACGACAATCTCTTTTCTAAAGAGAATCCTTATGAAGTTGAGGAAGGCAAAGATTTTATCGATAATATTAACCCCGATTCACTGGAAGTTTTGAAAGACTGTCTTGTGGAACCGAGTCTTGCTAAGGCAAAACCGGGTGAACGATTCCAGTTTTTACGACTGGGTTATTTTTGCGTGGATAAGGATTCCACCGATGACCAGATCATTTTCAATCGCACCGCAACACTGCGCGATACCTGGGCGCGTATTGCAAAATCGCAGGCAAAAAAATAATACAACAATAATGTAATTTTCTCAGTATACAAAATAAGATTGTCCCGCCTTGTACGGGATCCCTTTGGGGCTTCTCCCCGATAAATCGGGACTCGCGCCGAATGTGCCACTTTGTGGCAATGACATATTCATTAACAAAAAAGGGGATCCGAATGACCGAATCCCCTTTAATTTGGCTTCCGTTGTTTTATCGGATATGCGCTTCGATTGAAATATCGATATTGACTTCGTCGCCGACAATCACTGTAGCGGCCCAGCTACCGGTACCCACGCTGTAATCATTACGATCCAGCGTATAGGTTGCATGAAAACCGGCCGCTTTTTTCAAACCGCCCATCTGTTTCTGCATATCTTCCGGTAATTCTTTAATACCCAGTAGTTCAAAAGGCAGCTCAATTTCCTTTTTTACATCTTTAATCTGCAATGTGCCCTTTGCCACAAATCCGTCGCCTTTTTCCATAATCTGGTCGCTCTTAAAGGTCATAACCGGATATTTTTCAGCATTGAAAAAATCGGCAGACTGCAAATGTGAATTACGCTTTTCATTGCGCGTGTTAATGCTGCTCACCTGAATCTCTGCTTCGATACTGCTGTTTTTGAGATCATCCGGATCAAAGTTCAGCTTCACATCGAATTTATCAAAAGTGCCTTTCACCGGAGTAAAAAAGTGGGTCACGGTAAAATCCACGGATGAATGGGCTTTGTCAAGTTGCCACTGCTCAGCAATACCCTGACCGGCAAAACTGAATATCAAAGCAAACAATAAAGGCAGCGCCATTCCCTGCCATTTGCGATTTAGTCTAAACATAATTACCTCCTGATAAAATGGTTTAATTAATTTTACTCTGTCATTATATTCTTAAAAGCCCGAAATGAACGTATCAAATGCTCATTTCCTATTATCGTTCCAATGTAACCCATTGAATGTGTGTTTTATTCCAGGCAAATATCCGCGGTCATTTGAGCCGAAAGGAGAGCTGTCTTGAAAAAAATAACAAGCGTGTTTTGGGGGCAGGGATCCCGCTCAGGAAATCTTCATACCATAAGCGATCGATCTTTCGTATTCTTTAATTACCTGAAAACCGGTACGCTCATAAAATTTGATGGCGCCCGGATTGGCTTTACCAACTTCAAGATGGATTGCGGGCACCTTTAGCTCTCTGAGACGACTCAAAAACGTATCGGTTAAATTGCGCCCCATGCCCTGTCCCTGTCCTTCAGGCAGGATATCAATATGGAGGTGCGCCGGATAATCACGTAATTCCTCTTTTACCCTATGTCCGCGATGAATCAACCGAACGATGTGGGCATCGGCAGATGCATCGTCATCCGCGGGGTTGGGATAGCGTTCACGCAAAACCGGGAACCACTCCCTTTCACAGCGTTCATAAAATTGTTGTGAATCGCGCGTACCGAGGATATAACCACAGGGTTGTCCCGAGCAGGTAAGCACAAAACAAAGATCACTTTCCAGAACCGCGTAGGGCGCGGCAAAAAAGTGCCCCAGAATTTCAGAATCTTTGTACTTGTTTGTGGCGTCTTTACCGCTGTCGCCCGTTTTCAGACAGATTTGGTAAAGCGCAAACAAATCGGATGGATGATAGGGACGAATTTTGCTTTCCATGAACATACTCCCGGTGCGGTTTAGTTTTTAAATAATTGGTATCAATCTACAAAAACAATTCATTTAAGAAAAGATGCAGAAATTTGATTCGATGTTTCGTAACCGCATCCTGTCGCATGCAGAATGATTTTTGAGTTGATGGATTATTGGACGAGGGACGTCACTGCATGAATTAACCTGAAGAGAACACTGCTACTCATCGGATCCGGTATTGTACCCTGTTTACCCGATACCGATTCCGATAGCGACTCCGACCCCGGGCAAGTCAAGTTTAGATTCCTTAATTCGAAATCTGATCCCGCCGTATGCGGACTCACATTTAAAATGATAAAAACCATAACTTATCCTTCCAATAATGGCTTCAATGCGTAATTAAATTTTGACATTGGGAATCCTTATTTTTATATTTCGTCAAATAACGAAATGAAGGTGAAAATGAAAGTCTTGGCAAAAACGCTCAAAGCCCTTTCGGATGGCAACCGCCTGCGCATATTAAAGATGCTCGAAGTCAGACCGCTGTGCGTCTGTGAAATTACCGAAGTGCTCAACCTGGCGACATCCACCGTTTCGCGCCATCTGGCAGTCCTGCGCGAAGCCGGATTCATTCAGGACAAAAAAGAGGGCAAATGGGTGAATTATTATCTGAATAAGAACAAAAACAATGCTTATGCCGATCAGATGCTGCCGCTGGTTTTCGACTGGCTGTGACGGATGATGATACAGTAATCAATGATCGAAAAGTGGTACAGGCGGTTGATCGTAACAAGGTCTGCGGTATTTAAAAAAAAATTTCTAAATAACCAAATTTAACTAAAACAAATTTTTATTATGAACTGGAAAGAAGAGTACAAACCGTTTTTATGGATCGCCGGGTTTTTCTTATTCGCGTATTTTATGCCGATTGAAGATGAATCCTTTTCGACTGCAATTATTGCCGCATTCGATCTTGCCAGGTGGTATGCGCAGGAACATGTCTTACTATGTTTAATACCGGCATTTTTTATTGCCGGCGTAATTGCTGTGTTTGTTAGTCAAAATGCAGTTATTAAATATCTTGGCGGTAAAGCGAAGAAATGGATAGCATATTCCGTTGCCGCAGTGTCAGGGACCATTTTAGCTGTCTGTTCGTGCACTGTACTTCCGCTTTTCTCGGGCATTCATAGGCGGGGCGCGGGATTAGGCCCGGCCATTGCTTTCCTGTATTCGGGTCCGGCAATAAACATTCTTGCTATTATTCTTACCGCGAGAATACTTGGACTTGAACTCGGTATTGCAAGAATTATTGGCGCGGTGACCTTCAGTGTTGTAATCGGATTGATAATGAGCGTCATTTACCGTAAAGAAGAAAAAGAGAGACAAGCCGCTCAGCTCGCCTTACCGGAGCCGGAAGAGAGCAGACCGCTTTGGCAGACAGCGTTTCACTTTTTTGTACTCGTTGCCATTTTGGTTTTTGCCAACTGGGGTAAACCGGATACAAGCGCAGGTTTCTGGTATTTTATGTTTGATTATAAATGGATCTTCGTCGGGATATTTGGAATTCTGTTCTCACTTTCTCTGCTGTTTATTCTCAGGTTGAATAAATTATATGTCGGAGCCGGTTCGGTGTTCGTTTTGATATCCGCACTCGTTTGGTCCCATCAACCCTTAATTCCGTTTACCGTTGCCGTTGTGATGCTTACATTAATTTTAACATTCAGTAAAGGTGAACCTAACGAGTGGCTGGGCGAAACCTGGGGATTCACAAAACAGATCATGCCGCTTCTCGGTGCGGGCGTTTTAGTCGCGGGTTTCCTGCTCGGTTCGGCAGATAATGGAAACGGCATTATTCCGAATGAGTGGATTGCAAATCTTGTAGGTGGGAATTCCTTGTTTTCGAATTTCTTTGCGTCCATCGTCGGCGCGTTTATGTATTTCGCAACGTTGACTGAAATTCCGATTTTACAGGGACTGATTAACTCCGGCATGGGCAAAGGCCCGGCACTGGCGTTGTTACTGGCAGGACCGGCGCTTTCGCTGCCCAACATGCTGGTGATCCGCAGCGTGATCGGCACTCAGAAAACAGCCGTATTCGTAGGTCTGGTGGTAATTATGTCCACTCTGAGCGG
>CAYXRA010000002.1:0-100872 GCA_964467525.1 uncultured Calditrichaceae bacterium | reverse complement strand
TTAGTATTTCCTTCACCTGCTTTGCAAGATAGCGCATGTGTTTTTCAGATAAATCCTGATGAATAACCAACTCGATTACTTCCCGGCGCAAGCGTTCAACATCCTGAAACCGGTCGGCATCAATATCCTTATGGGGTACACGCCAGAATTGCGCTCCTTCGACATTTCTGCCTTTCAATGCCTCAAATACGCTTTTGCGGTTTTCAACCATCGCCGGATAAAACCAGGGACATACACCTTCTTCCAGATGATTGTATAAACTTTTTACCGAACCATTTAACAGACTGGACAGAATGGTAAAATTTTTACGGCGCTGTTTTATAATATAATCCGGATCGAGGCGGTCTAAAATGAAAAATGAGATCGGCGACATCGCCCAGTTTACTTTTTTTAAATCAAAGCCCGATCCGAACACCGGTTCGGTTTCCTCTCTGGTAAATCTGAATATCAGGCGCCCAAGCTTTTGTTTTAGTCCGCTGAGTTTTTCACCCAGTCCGTTATATTTTGTATTGAGCCAGTCCAGATGGCGGCCGATCAGCTGACTCAGTGTCGAGAGTTTATCAGGCCGCACAAGGCCGGTTCCATCAATATCCAGTTTTTCATTATTGATTACGATACAGCCTCCGGTAGGTATCGGTAAAAATTTATATAAACAGAAGATGGCAATATCGCCGAACTCACCCAAAAATTTATCTTTATATTTTGAAAAGAGCGCCAGGGCTGCATCTTCTATCAAAATTAAACCGTACTTCTCTTTTAATTCCAGCAACTTTTCAATATTCTGAGGAAATCCGATATAATGAATAATGTATAAAATCTTAATCTTTGTTTTACGGATTTTATCTTCCAGATCTTCAAAATCGATATAGCCTTTTTCATTAATATTGAAATAGGTCAGTTCCACACCGGCGGCACGCAGGGCGCGGATTTCATTTCCGTGATTATATGCCGGAAACAGCATCTCTTTATAGCCAAGTTCGAGCAGTCTTTTGCCGACCTGGTAAATACCATTGCGGGCATAATAAAAGTAATAGACCTTGTCCGCATTAAACGGGTATACTTTATGAATTTGTTTTTTCTTTTTTTTGAAGTAAACCGAGAGGGGTAACCCCTGCAGATCTGCTATATACATAATTTAAATATTCTAAAACCGTTAAATTAAATATCTCAATATTTGTTTATTTCACGTGCAGACTTTCTGCTATCAGAAATTTTTATTTAATTATCTGCACTAAGCATCCCTGTCGCCAACGGTCATGTACCAGTTCTTTCCGTTTAAAAATATATCAGCCAGACCGGCATCGTTATCTGCATTTGCATAAACAATTGATGCGGATGTGGCATCGTCCCGGAATCTGAATCCTATTTTTTTTATAACATCGACATAGGGATTAAATTCCTGCAGAATGATTGATATTGAATTGATATCGGGATAATTCTTTTTGAGCATTTTGATGAAAAAGCGAAAAAGCTGGCTGGCAAAACGTTCAAAATCATCAATCAGAATATCCGATATATGGATCACTTCCCTGTTTTTTATATAGAATATGGTTCCCACCAGATTATTTTTATAGAACATATCGAACTGGGCATATTTGTAATTGGGATTTTCTCCAAACTTCCATTTAAGATATTTACTGTCACGGGCGCCGATTACGCGGAAAGTTTCCGTCATATTTTTAAACAATGCCTCGTGGTCATCAGTAATATGAATGGGATCATGAATCTCGCAATGCATGCCTAAAAAGATCCTGAAATGCTGCATCAGAGAAAGGATAACATTGATGGGTAAAGCCAGCAGATTAGCCAGCCAACGCACGTTAATTTTTGAAAGGACAATCTTATTGGCCCTGATCGGCAAGGCATAACGTTTCATCAGCGCAATTTTTTTATGCCCCGATTGTATATGAATAACCTCCATCCGTTCGTTGGGATGGGCGTACAGGAATGGTACCTTTCCCTCATCGACCGCTTCTTTTGCTTTTTTACGTAATTTGAGCGCAATACCCAGGGTGCGGTATTTCTTTTCAATGGAAAAATCACCGCAATTCCAGCCAATCATTTTTTTGCCGTCGATATAAATTTCACGCGGAAAAACACCGGTAAATCCGACCGGAATATTTTTCTTGTCGTCCCAGATAATCCAGGCTGTTGCTACTCCCACAGGATTTTTTAAATAAACCCAATCGTAACGGGCAGCAAAATCAAATCCTTCCAGCGCCCGGTTTTCAGTTAAAATTTTTACCATGATGTCCCGATCCTTGCGGACATCAGCTTCTTTAACACTATATGCCATGTTTTCTACTCTTCATTATTTTCACGAATTGTTTGCCAGGTTGTATATGTTTTGCCTTTATAGGCATCAATAATGCCCAGTAGAGAGGACAGGTTAACCATTACAAAATAATAGGGTATGGTAATCAAATAGGACGATTTTTTTCCCTGCTTATCCAATGTGTATCCCATTACCGCCAGCATATAAAAACCGATTTGCAGGGCAAAAAACAGTTGGTATACCCAGCCATTGCCAATAAGGGTAATGTTGAGCAGTAAAAACAGCACTATGAAAATCCCGCCCAGCCAGCGCAGCAATTTATGCGAAAATATTTCCCAGGCATGAATCCCTGTTTTAAACGGATTTAAAACAGCGGCATTTTTCCACAAACCGCGCCAGCTTCGATTGACGATGCGCCGTTTCCTTTTATATTCCTTCACAAATGTATCTGCCGTGTGTTCATAGCAAACGGCATCAGGATTAAAAACGCCGCGAAATCCTTTCAGAATAATTTGCAGGGGATTGACAAAGTCATTGATATCATCCGGATCGAGCGGTTCAAACAGATGGCGACGGATTGCGTAAATGGCGCCGTCACCACCGACAACGGACCCGATGCGCGATTCATTAACCTTGAGCCGGATTTCATAGGACCAGTAGGTATCTTCATGTTCACCGGCGCTACTGCGATTTTTCTTGTAATATTTGGCATGTCCCACGACATAACCGATTTTTTCATCCGCGAAATATTTCGTCAGCTCTTTAAGCGCGTTCTTTTCATAAATAGCATTGGCGTCGGAAAAAACGACCACATCGCTTTCAAGCCGCGACATCAGCGCCGTAATCCCGTATGTTTTTCCGCGTCGCTCTTCAAGACGGAATAATTTTACGCGTTCGGGATTAAAATTTTTTACGATTTCATCGGTTTTGTCTGTCGAAGCATCGGAGATGACCCAAATTTTCAGCTTGTCTTCCGGATAGGCAAGTTCAAGTGCATTTCTTAATTTATCGGCAATCACTGTCCCTTCGTTAAATGCCGAAATAATCAAGACACAGTCCGGAAAATAAGATGAATCGATCCTTATGCTGTCTTTTTTCAACCCAGCAAGCAGGCGGACTAAAATTGGGTATCCGAAATAAATGTAGATAAGAACGGCGAACAGCATCCAAAATATAAATTCTAACATCTTACCATTTCACTTTATTAAACATATATTAAATGCGCGGGAAATCTTTCCTATCATTGACCGGAATAGTATAATGGCTGAAAAATATGTAATGGTATTGTGATCGGTTTTAATAAACGCGCCTCCGGAATATACAAAATTCAGACGTTGACAGACTTTGCTTCCCGGTCAAACCGCATGATAAATACCGAATCGATTCATTTCGATATTTTGTCTTTCAGGATACGCAGCACTTTAATTTTCCGCAAAAGGGGAAGCAGAACTGTATTATTAAAATAGAGCGCTTTCGCCTTTACTGTATTATTGTAAAGATACAGTGTATAATGTTCGCGCGTTGTTCCGGCCCATTCCATTTTCCAGGGCATCGACGGACCCAAAAAATCAAATTCTTTCAATCCTTTCTCGAAGACATCCTGCAGTATGTAATAAATCATTATCTGTCCCGGAGAATAACGCGAATAGCCTTCATCGTAAGCCACTTTTAACAAATAAAACACGTTATCAAAAATTAGCGAAAAATTATAAGCGACCATGGTTTCACCCAAGAAGACGGCACTGCTGTAGAATTGACCCTGTTCGTTAAAATGCCGGGCGATTTTCAGATAAAATTCATCCACCCCTTTTTTCATCAGGACAGCCGAGCCCTCTTTGCCTTTCCAGCCTTTGCTTTCCAGTTTAAATCCCTCATAAACCCAATCCTCAAGATTGTGCTCGGCGCTGTTAAAGATTTTATGGGAAATTGTACCGGTTTCTTTTTCTGCTTTTCGCATCCGTCGATTGAGATTACGCCGGAAATGTCCTCTGCGATTCTTATAATATTGATCCCAATCTTCACTGATTTGCAGACAGGGCGGCTGCTTGAGTTCTTCCAGTGAATAAAAAATTCCGTGCTTTTCAGCGGCCAGCATCAGCATTTCAAAATTCTCGTTTCCGGCTACCCAAAATTCGCGAATTTTTATAAAATCGAATGTCTCGTTGTCCCTTATTGCAGCAAAGATATATTCAAAAAGCGCTGCTTTTGCATAATCTCTGTCTATCAGCAAATCACTGCGAAAAGAATGCGAGTTCGCGGTATAGGACAGTATATTGTAATTCAGGATTTTTTGTCTTTCCCGGTGATAAATCAGCGGCAGTGCGGCAATTAACTTCTCTTTATCATTAAAAAACAAATAAATACGAATGTCTGAATGGCCCGCAAAACTGCTTGTCCAGAATCTGATCCAGCAGAAAGTCAGGAAAGGATTGTTGGCCCGGGCAGTTTTGAGTAATTCATTCCACGTATTTTTGTACTGATCAAATGTTTCGATATCGGAAATGATTTTGTAAGTGTAGCTCATAATCCATTATGGTATATTTTTTATAATGACAGGTCCGATTAAATTTGCAAGTGAAAGCGGTATTTTTTGCCAGGCTCTGATTGCCAGAGCATATTTGGGGTTTTCTTTATTAAGTTCGGGCATAGCTGCTTCTTCCGCCAACAGATAATACCAGCGCAGCTGCACTTCTTCACCGCCCCATTGTTTTTTGAAGCGATATGTCCCGCCGTCTTTGGTGCCGCGGCCAAAATCGAAAATTTTCCGGCCCTGACGGATCGCTTCGGACATAACTTCCCAATAAAGCAGCATATTCGGACTATAACGATTGTATTCCCTCAATGATGAGGCCCATGGTATCTCCATAATATTACCGTAACCGATAATAAAAGCGCTTGCTACCGGCAGATGATTTTTGGTATATACGGTGATAATATTTGAATGATCAGGAATTTCATTTAAAATTGTTTTAAAAAATTTCTTACCGTAAACGGGCGTACCCAAATCCCGCATATTTCTGCAAAATATTCGATAGAATCCGTCAAGCAGTTCACTGCCGCCGCACTTTACATACATTTCTTCTTTTTCAGGCCGGCGGATCTGACTGCGTACTTTGGATTTGAACTGTTTCATGAGTTCATCCGTTGAATCGGGAAGGTCCATCAAAAATGTGATCTTATTTGACCGTTCCGGCAATTCGAATTGCTGATATCCCGATGTGCGCAATTCCACGGAATCGGCGTCTTCTCTTTCACGGACTTCCTGTAATTCTGCTAAAATGGCATCCCTAACCTTTTCATTATCGTAAATCATACCGCCGTAGTTCACAAATGGCAACGATATCAAAACCTTACCGGTCAAAAAGCCTGAGAACTTTATCAAGGGCATGATTCCCCGAATCTGTCCTTCCTGTTCCACATAAAAATATAAGGACTTTTTTTCGAAAGCCTGCTCAATTATTTTTTTCCAGGCAATTTTATGATATATTTTTGACCCGGGATGGTTGTCCACATAATCATCCCACCGATCGTATTCTGCTTCGGTCAAATACTTAACTTGCATGTAACCAACAAATGTGTTATTTGATTTTTCTTTGAATTACTTATTAAAAATTGGAGAAAAAAGGGATTTCACTATCAGCAAAATCCCTTTAGAACGAATTTGAATTTTGATTTTAATAGTTATAATATGAATAGCGATAGGCGCTCTTCTTTATATCCAGTTTGGCAAAGTTTAAAAGAATACCGGATAATTTCTTCGAGAAATCTTTGTATTCTGAAATTTTATCTTTTATCTGATCAACATTTGATTTTCCGGCACGAACCACAAACAGCCCGCTATCCACATATTGTGAAATGATGATAGCATCGGAAGTTACCATAATCGGCGGCGTATCTATAATCACAAATCCAAATCTTTTCGTTAAAAATTGTATGACATCACGGCCGCGCTGACTGCCCAGGATTTCCGAAGGATTGGGAATGGGCATACCGCTGCTGAGCAGATACAGATTAGGAATATGTGTCTGCTGAATAATTTTGCGGATATTTTCATCGGTAATATCGGCATTGCTGTACAAAAAATCCGATAAACCCGGTTTCTTTTTACATGCAAAAGAGTGGTGCAAAACCCCGCGACGGAGATCGCCATCAACAATTAGCGTCGGTAGTTTCTGCTGGGCAAAGGTAATCGCAATGTTACCGGCGTTAAGCGATTTTCCTTCACCCGGATTGAGCGAAGTAATAAAAAAAGATTTAATCTTATGTTCGCTGTCATTGAACAGAATCTGCGTGCGCAAACTACGATAGGCTTCACCGACAGGGGTCGGTGAATAATCGGCGGTAACCAGTTTTGGATCGATCCGCGCCCGGTCTTCTACTTTTTCGATGGTTATGTCCTTATCATCTCCGATTACCGGAATTTTAGCCAGAACACGCACCGGAATAATTTTTTCCAGCTCATCCGAGGTACGGACTGTTTTATCGAGAAAGTTTGAAATTAATACAAATCCAAAGCCAAATCCCAGTCCGAGAATAATTCCAATGAGCACATTGCGAATCAGAACTTTGATTTCACTGCTCGATTGCGGCACCACGGCGGGATCGAGGATAATGATATCGCCTACTTCAACCGCATCGGCGATTTGTGCCTGATTATAACGGACTAACAGCGATTCATAGATCTGATCTGCGACGGACCGGCTGCGCTGCAGTTCGGCTAATTGTAATTCCCGTGCCGGAAGTTTTCTGATTTTATAATTGCTTTCCTGTATTTTGCTTTCGGTAACTTTTATTCTATCACGGATCTGGTTTTTATAATTTTCAGCGGTCAATAATACTTTTTCTTCCAATGCCGCCAATTTGCGCTCGTTTTCTTTAACGACCTGGTGTGTGGGGGCATAGGAGTTCAAAAGTCGGGACCGTTCGCTGGTTAGCGTAGCAAACTCTGAAGCCAGCGCTGCTGCCGTCGGTACCCCCTTAGCAGAAAGAAAGGTAATAATTTCATTTAAAATGGGATATTTATCGTTTTCGTTACTGGAATTATAGCGTGATATTAAAAGATCGAGCTCGGTGATGTTATTTTCGAGTGTACGCTTTTCCGCTTCGTATGTCGACATCCCGGAAATAACGCCACTGGCGTCTGCTGTTAATCCAACCCAGGGATATTTTTCGCGGAATTCTTTCAACTCTTCTTCCGCCCTGTCCAAATCTCTTTTAGCCGTATTTAACTGTTCTGTCAGGATGTTGAGTACTTCCCGCGTGCGGTATTTTTTTACATCTAAATTTTGTTTTACAAACTCATCAACCAATACATTCAATACCCTGGCAATAAAAAAGCGGTCGGGTCCTTCAATCGTCACATTAAGCAGGGTGCGATCCCTGTTTCTAAAGTTCGGTGACAGGGCGTTACGCAGGCCCTCGATGGCGTCTGCTTTTTTGATAATGGCAAATTCAAGTTCCTTATTATAATCCCAGAAACCGGGCTTAAACACCAGTCGGAAGCCATCATAGGCTACGGAATTATCTTTGGGAAATACGACTTCAAGCACCCGTTTATTTTCGATCGTTCCTTCGGGGTTGGTATAAAAGAGCTGGAGATAACCTTTTTCCTTTTTTAACAGATACCTTCCGTTTATGTACTCGTCCTCAAGTAAAACGGTATCCACTACACTGGAACGGTTCATATTTTTAAAGCGCACTTGCAATGATAATTCGTCTACAACTTTTCCCAGAAAGTTACGGCTCATCAGCAAACCTAATTTAGCCTCGTTCTGCGGTCTGCCCCTGGAATCAATGGTCGTCGCCGATAATTCGCGCCGGTCTTCCAGTTGTAATAAAGCATAAGCCTGGTAGGTGGGACGGGGACCGAATTTAATGGCAAAGGCCATCCACAGAGCAAACACAATAAGAAAAATAGTGAGAATTGTCCATTTCTTTCGTCTGAACAATCTCAGATATTTGGCGAAATCAAAGCCGCTTTCAGAGCTAGAATAACTTTTGGATCTATTTTCTTTCATCTTAAAGTATCCCTTAAATTTAATAACGATTTAGCAGAACCTGATCGCGCTGATAGGTACTGTACACAACAAACACTGTTGTGGCGAAAGTCAGAATAGGCATCATATCGCGTACCTTATCCCAGAATGTTTCTCTATCCGGTGACGGCGTCCAGACCTGGTCGCCGGATTTGAAACCCATTCTTTTTAATGAAGTCCCGCTTTCAAAAAATTTAACTACTTCATCTGATTTTTCGTCACCGTTCCGCTCCCAGCGCAGCTCATAAATACCTTCTTCCATGATCGTGCCACCGGCAAGTCTGACGGTTTCCCAGAGTGAACTGTTTATATCGACATAATATAACCCCGGTCTTCTGAAACCGCCGAGCAGGCTAATCCGAACCACCGGCTTTACATACAGGTTGGGATATTTCAGTTGATCCCGAAGCCTGGTTTTTAAAAATTCGATGAGTTCATCTCTGGTCATTTTACTGACATTGGCTTTCCCTATCATGGGAAATTCAGCGAAACCGCGATCATCAATTGCAAATATGCCATTCAGAAGTGAGGTGGTGTCCGGTAAATTACTGATAAAAATCGCATCACCGGGTTTAAACGGGTAAACCGCTAAGTCCGGATCGCCGACGAGCTCATCACTGTTAAAATTATTTTGCTGGGCAAATGTCATCGATGCGAAGACAAAAATCAGCATTATGATTATTAATTTCATAAAAATGTTTATATGCATTTTCAATTCCTTATTATTAGCAGGAACGATAATAACGATACCTTTTTTCCTTCGTATGCAGGTCCAGTTCCCTCAGTAATCTCATAAGGCGGAAAACGCCTACCTTAGTTTTCCCGAATTGTTCATGTCTCAAAACTTTTCTGATTCCAAAAAGACCGACCAGTGGATTTTGCGCCACAACCCGTTTTATTTTTTCAGCCAGAGGCAGATCGGCAAGTTTTACATCTGTGGTAAGCGTATGCGGAATAAACTCTGTTAGTCCTTTTTTGTTTGCATCAAATTCGGTTGTTTTTTCCGAACTAAAATCTATTACTTCATTGTCTTCACTGTCAGCCGTCCCGGAGTAATCTGAAGTATCTTCCATCAGGGGATCGACAAGCTCGATTTCCTCGGTGCTTTCTTCAATATCACTCAGATTATCTGGCACTGCTTCATCGTCATCCGAGTCAAGTACCAAATCCAGTTCACTTTCGGATTTTCTGAATGAAGCGGCGGCATTTTCCACGTCTGAATAATCTTCAAGTATATGATAAAATTCAAGCATTTGATAAACATCATAAATTTCCGGATTCATATTAGCCAGTTTTATATCACCGCCGTTTTCACGGAATCTTTTGATTTCACCGACGAAGATACCCCAGCCGGCGCTGCTCATGTAATACAGATCATTAAAATCGACAATCACCTTAAAGCAGCCGCTCTGGATGATATTATCAAACATTTTTTGTAATTGATAACTATTGGATTGATCCACATGGCCGCCCAATTCAACGACCATTATCTCGCCACTCTGATCAGCAAATTTAGAATCAATTTTTATTTTTTCCATATCAAATATTGCCTTTTTTTTATAGCTCCGCCCCGTTAATTACAGTATGGCGTTTTACTGCAAGCTTAAATGTCTACATGCTTAGCTTACGGGCCGACATGTATTTCAGCGTAATTTTTTGTGAGACGCTTTTTAAATTAAAAAAATTTCTACGCTTCAGATAAAGTGTCCACTTTATCTTATTATTTAGATTCGCCATTTTTTGGGATTTTTTTAGTTAAATTTATCAACTTTACAAAAATTATTGTCCTTCTCCCATTAATAGAACGGCAAATGTTTTCCAGATTATTTTCAGGTTCATTTTTAATGAATCTCTCTGCTCAATATAAGCATTATCCTGGGCAACTTTCTCCTTAACGTCCTCAAGCGTTTCATCATACCCCACAGTAACCTGTGCCAAACCAGAAATGCCCGGTTTCACACGTAAGCGATTCATGTAGAAGGGTATCTGTTTTTTAAAATTATCAGCAAAAAAGGGCCGTTCCGGCCGCGGTCCGATAAAACTCATATCTCCTTTCAGCACATTCATTAGCTGTGGCAGTTCATCGATACGGGTTTTGCGCATGAAACGGCCTACTCTCGTAATTCTTGGATCTGATTTTGTCGCCCAGACTGGCCCAGACCGCATTTCCGCATCCTGAACCATTGAACGAAATTTATGTACGGCGAATATGGTTCCGTCTTTTCCATATCGTTGCTGGGAATAAAATACCGGTCCGTGCGATTCCAGCTTAATTGCCGTTGCCACGATTATAAATAAAGGAAACAACAAAATCAACAAGACTAAAGCGCCAACCACATCAAGTATCCGCCGAATGCCAAATTCCTGTGGTTTCCAGGCGTCCCTGATAATATCACGAACAACATGTCCATAATGAGAATCATAGGTATCCGCAACAACTTTATATCCGATATTGTACTTAGTACACTCACGGATGACTTCAGCCAGGTACTTTTTTTCATTGTCCGTAAGGACAATCAGGATCTCGGCAATTTCAAGCCTTTTACTGACTTCCGCCAGATCAGACAAATCTCCTACGACCGGAACATTTTTGTAATGCGTACTTTTTCCAACGCCGGCCGGCTTGATAAACCCACGAACGTTATAGCCAAGATAAGGGGCATCCAGAAGTCGATCGTAAAGCGAAACCGCCTCGACATTCCAGCCGACGATCAGTGTGTTTTTCAATTCTTGTTTTTCCATTGTATCAATGCTGGCTAACAAACGATCCCTCTATTAAATAAGCTGCCTTTTAAAATATCGGAAATATAAATTTTTTCATTAAAATATTTGACATTATTATATATTTTCGTTTTGTGTTAAATAAAATAATTAACATATACAAAATTGTGCTTTAAGTCATAAAATTCCCAAAAATTGATTTTTTTTCACGAATTAATGATCCTTAATTTAATTAAACAACAATGTGGTTTTATCCGAATAATCACATTTTTTCGTTCTTCCACTTTCGAGATTTTTAATTAAAACTTAAGCCAATTGATTTAGGGTGATGATTTAATTATCCTGATATTAAAAAAAAGCCGGATAAAATTCATTTATCCGGCTTAAACTGCGAACTGAGATTTGTTTTAAACTTCCATTATCTCAATTTCTTTGTTCTGCATGATCTCATCTATTTTTTTTACATGCTCATCAGTAAGTTCCTGAACACTATCGAGCTCAACACTAAGTTCGTCTTCGGATAACTTTTTATCCTTTTCCAGTTTTTTCAGATGATCGTTCACATCTCTGCGAACATTACGTACGGCAATTTTTGCATCTTCACTGAATTTATGGACAAGTTTTACCAAATCTTTTCGGCGTTCTTCACTGAGCTGTGGTATAGGGATGCGGATCACCTGTCCGTCATTGGCAGGATTGAGCCCCATTTCTGCTTTTTGAATTTCCTTTTCGATGACGGGCAGCATCTTTTTTTCCCAGGGCTGCACTACAATCAGACGCGGTTCCGGAACGGTAATGGTTGCCGTCTGGTTAAGCGGTACGTGCTGGCCATAATAATCGACCCGGATGGAGTCGAGCAATGCCGGTGTTGCACGTCCGGTACGTATTTTATTTAGCTCCGTAATGAGCGCATCGATTGCCCCGTCCATACGACGCCTGGCATCTCTGATAAGTTCTTTTGCTTCCATAAATCACCCCTGCACTTTTGTTCCAATAGATTTACCTAAAACGACTTTTTGTAAATTGTCTGATTTATCGAAATTGAAAACAATAATCGGCATATTATTCTCCATCGAAAGGGTGATAGCCGTGATATCCATAACACGAAGATTCTTTTTTATGATATCAAGGTAGGTCAGCGTATCAAATTTAATCGCATCTTCAACTTTTTCCGGATCCGCATTATATACGCCATCAACCCGTGTGCCTTTCAAAATCACATCGGCATCTATTTCAACTGCACGCAATATTGCTGCGGTGTCGGTCGTAAAATAGGGATTCCCCGTACCGCCGCCCAGAATTACGACACGTTTCTTTTGCAAGTGCCTTATTACTTTCTGCCTGGTAAAATGTTCGGTAAATTCGGGCATGCTGGTCGCCGTCAGCACACGGGCCGGCACACCGTTCTGTTCCAATATATCCTGAAGTGCAAGTGCATTAATAACTGTGGCCAGCATGCCCATATGATCGGCGGTAACCCGATCCATTTTTTTGGCATATTCGGAAAGGCCGCGGAAAATATTTCCACCTCCAATCACAATGCCTATTTCCACTCCCAAGGCGTAAGCTTTTTTTATTTCAGCGGCAAAATGCTTAAGCACATCCCCGGATATTCCGGTTTTAGTAGCACCGGCCAGCGACTCACCGCTGAGCTTCAAAAGGATACGCTTATATTTCAGGGCAGACTTTGCCATTTTATTCCCCGATACGAAATCTTGCAAATCTTTTGATAGTAATGTTTTCACCGATCTGCGCGACAGCTTCCGTAAGAATATCTTTTATCGTTTTATCCGGATCGCGCACATAGGATTGTTCCAAAAGACAAACCTCGCCGTAATATTTCTCCAAACGTCCCTGGGCAATTTTTTCAAGTATATGATCGGGTTTGCCGGTTTGCTTGGCCTGATCTTTAAAAATTTCCATTTCTTTGGCAACAAGCGCCGGATCGAGTTCTTCACGACTTACGGCCAGGGGATTGCTTGCCGCGATATGCATGGCAACATTTTTGGCAAATTCCTTAAAATTCTCATTATTGGCCACAAAATCCGTCTCACAATTAACCTCGACCAGTACGCCCAGTTTGCTGCCGGGATGAATGTATGAGGCGATTAAGCCTTCCTTCGCTTCACGATCGGCACGTTTTGCAGCTTTGGCAATTCCCTTTTTTCTCAATATCTCGATTGCTTTATCGAAGTCTCCGTCGGCCTCCTGCAGCGCTTTTTTGCAATCCATCATACCGGCGCCGCTTTTTTCCCGCAATTCTTTAACCATTGCTGCTGTAATATCTGCCATTATTCTGACTCCTTTTTAGAACTTTCGGTTTTAACTTCTTTTTTCTTTCTGGTTTCCCCGGCATCCTTTTTAGGCTGCTCCTGCTTCTTATCCTGCGCCTTCTTCTCTTCTTTTACCTTTTTTTCTTCCTTAACTTTTTCTTCCAGCGCTTTCTCTTCCTGCACTTTTTGTTTAGCATCGATAATCGCATCGGCAATTAAACTGGTAACCAAATGAATGCTCTTTGCCGCGTCATCATTGGCCGGAATCGGATAATCGATGATCGTAGGATCAGAATTTGTGTCGACCATGGCGATAACCGGGATGTTCAGCTTGCGCGCTTCATTAACGGCAATATATTCTTTTTTAGTATCGACCACGAAAATGGCTCCGGGCAAACGCTTCATATCTTCGATGCCGCCCAGAACATTATACAGTTTTTCCTTCTCGCGATCTATCATCAAACCTTCTTTTTTGGTGAGCTTCTCATAAGTACCATCGGTGCTCATTTTAACCAGATTTTTATAATGTTTAATCGATTTCTTGATCGTTGAAAAATTTGTAATCATCCCGCCCAGCCAGCGATTGGATACATAAAACTGATTGCAGCGCTGCGCTTCCGAAGCAATAATCTCTTTGGCCTGAACTTTTGTACCGACGAAAAGCACATCGTAACCCTCCGAAACGACTTTGCGGATAACATTAAGCGCCTGATCAATCGCGGATTGGGTTTTCTTTAAATCAATGATATGAATGCCGCTTTTCTGCATAAAGATGTATTCTTTCATTTTGGGATTCCAGCGGCGGGTTAAATGTCCAAAATGGGCGCCTGCTGAGAGCAGCTGTTCCAGTGTTACTGTAGGCATAAGTTTCTCCTTTGTTGGGTTAAGCCTCCATCAACCTATAACATCCCAATTCATTATTTAAACGAACACCCGGAATGCAAACGGTTAATGTGTGTATTGATATTCGACATTAAAAAAGCCAGATAGCTCTGGCTTTTTTAAAAAATTTTTAAAGTTCTGATTAACGTTTTGAAAATTGAAAACGCTTGCGCGCTTTTGCCAGACCGTATTTCTTCCTTTCCTTGGCACGCGGATCTCTGGTTAAAAAACCTCCCTGCCGCAAAACCTTGCGATAATCTTCGCTGTAAGCCAGCAAACACCGGGCAATTCCCAGACGCACCGCGCCGGCCTGACCCGAAAGCCCGCCGCCGTCAACACGAACCTGAAAGTCAAATTTATCCAGATTCTCAGTCGCTTCAAGCGGTTGTTCAATATCCATTTTCAGTACTTCACGTTTGAAATAGGAGAGCAAATCATTATCGCCATTGATCGAAAATTTACCGTTTCCGGGGATCATACGAATTCGGGCTGTCGAAGATTTGCGCCTGCCTGTTGATACGTATACTTCCATCTATTTCTCCTGACTATTTGTCAAAATTTAATTCCTGCGGTTGCTGAGCTTTGTGCGGATGATCCGGACCTGCATAAACCTTCAGCTTTTTGAACATCCGCCGTCCCAATGCATTTTTGGGCATCATGCGTTTTACCGCACTTTCAACCACGCGTTCAGGATGATGTTTCATCATTGCGGATATGGGGGTGATTTTTTCACCACCGATATATCCGGAATGGCGAAAATAAGTTTTCGTTTGCATCTTCCGTCCGGTCAGTGCAACCTTATCGGCATTAACCACAACAACAAAATCACCGACATCCTGATGCGGAGAATAAATCGGCTTATTCTTGCCGATTAATATTCGGGCGATATTACTTGCCATCCGACCAAGAACCTGATCTTCGGCGTCCACTAAATACCAGCGCTTTGAATCGATTATTTCCTGTTCCCGCGCAATATATGTTTTCAAGACACTTCCTCCCGGTCAATAATTTTCAAAAATAGAGCCTTGAATTTAACAAGATATTACAATTTAGTCAAATTATTTTATAACGTATTTTTATCTTTTCCAAACGACAGATCGGTCAAATGCGGATTATAATAAAGCAGATGTAAATAAAAGATTTACCGGTATTCGAAAAATCCCCGATATTTACATTCAGCCCATAATCATTTTTATTTTTTCGACCAGAAGCGGAATATTTTCATGAGAGTCAGGAATAATAATAATCGCATCATCACCGGCAACGGTACCGATAATGTGGCTGTTTTGCAATTTATCGAGATAAATACCTACGCCCTGAGCTCTGCCCGGCATGGTTCTTACAACTACGGTTGATTCATTATTTAAGACATTGATGATTTCCATCCCGATAATTTGTTTAATAGCCTGGGAATTATCATCTTTATGAAAAACATATTTGAATCCCCGTTCATTAGGTACCCGTACAATGCCGATCTCATGTAAATCCCTGGAAAGCGTTGCCTGGGTGGTATCAAAACCCGCGTTACGTAATACATCCAATAATTGTTCCTGGCTCGAAACAACCTGGGTTGTAATGATCTCTTTTATTTTGGACTGGCGCAAATGTTTGGAAGACATAATCATAAACCTTGTTAATTTTTATACAAAATCAATAAATAATTATACAATTCCTTTAAAACTAAATTGTAATTATGCCCGTTAATACGCTCTCAATGCGTTATGCATAAAACTAACAATTTTTTATATTTTTTACAACTTAAAGTTAGTTGTATGATGAAATCATTCAATAATTAAAATCGTCCCTTAGCCGGATTAGTATTTTCTGATAAAACTCACCGATCCGCGATTCAATAATATTCATATATATTCAAATGATTACCCTGGATTATGCGGATATCTTTTCCCGCAATATTATCCCCATTATTTAAAATTTCAGGCAACGAAAATATTTCCTTCACGTTTTGCGTTGGCAAAAGCTTAAAAGGGGGAACTATGACAAAACAAGATCTTTTAAATAAAGGATTTCAGCATTTTGCTGAACGACACTACGAACGGGCCACGATTTTTTTTCGCAAAGCGATAGAATTAGACAATAACTTCGAAGCGGCTTACAGCGCCCTGTCCGAGGCCCTTAACCGGATGGGAAAAATAGATGAAGCGATTCCCGTGGTAAAAAAGTGGATCGAAATTAATAAATACGATCCCCTTGCACACACGGCGCTTTCCCGGCTTTATGTACAAAAAGGTATGCGTGATGAAGCGGAAAGAGAAATGGCTGTTTCCAATTTTCTTTCGCAGCAGGAGGCCAAGGAGGCAAAATAGAAAATAGATTTCACGTTACTTGCAGAAGGTGACTACAGGGATTCGAAGATCGGGACTGTTGTAAAGCGTACCATTTTTATTTAATTTAGCGCTCATTTTTAAATCAAATTACCGGAGACGATTTATGCTGCGTATTTACGCAATCCTGCCGATCCTGCTGGCACTTTTTGCCTGTACACCCGAAGCCGTAAAAAAGGAAGCGGAGCCGGCAAATGGAACCGCTGCATTATCTGCGCCCGTTGCTTTCGTGCATGCGGAAACGGTTAATCTGCGCTCCGATCACTCCACCAACGCGGAAGTCATCAGGCAATTAAAGGACGGTGAACGGGTTATAATCGAGCGAAATGTCAACGGCTGGTACCAGGTGCAAACCGGTGAAAGTGGTCATACGGGCTGGGTACGCAGTGATCTGGTCGGTCCGCGGCATTTGAGCCGCACTAAAATGGCCGCGGCCTTCGTCGACAGCATCCTCCCGGCCTTTAACGCGGAAATGTTTTTCGACAAGGAAGATCTATATAAAACTATATATTTAAGACTTGATTCCGACTTTTACGAATCTGAACAGAAAGCGGAAGCACGGGCCCGCAAAACAGGCCGGGCATACCAGGAAAAAGTATTCCCGGGTGCAATTGAAATACGCGTGCTTGAAAAAAATACCGACGATCTTTTTCTGACACTCAATCTCGATAAGATCGGCAATGCCGGTGTGCCTGTGCCTATTGTGCAAACCGGACGGCTTGTCGGTCTCCTTGAAAAAAATTATCAGGTTAAAGTCTTTGTTGCGGTACCCGATTCAGTTTCCCGGGAGGCATTGCTGGAAACCGCACGACGCATATCGGCAACCTATGCCATTCCGTATACCAAAGCCGAAGTATATCTGGCAACGGATAACACCGCCGGTCTCAGGTATCTGAAAAACAAAGATTATAAACCTGAAGACAGTTCTATATGCAGGTTGTATTACCTGGAAGACAAAAACGGAGAATATTTTAAATACAACTATTGCAAGTGATGCCGGGCAGATGCCGGCCATTTGTTCCCGATCTTCACTGAATAACTGATTCGGTGTTCCGGCTCACCATTATTTTTTTCGAATGAGCAGATAAATAAAAAACGGACCGCCAAGGAGGGATGTAATAATGCCAACCGGCAGTTCGGCCGGGTAAATGATGGTTCGGGCGATGGTATCGCACCACACTAAAAACGAACCGCCGGTAATAACAACCACAGGAAAAAGCCAGCGATGATCCGGCCCGATCAGCAGACGAATCACATGCGGCACAATCAGCCCCACAAAGCCGATGGGCCCGGCCAGCGAAACGGTAATCCCAACCAATATCGATGCCAGAATAAAACTGCTTTTTTGCAGCAGCTTAACATTGACACCTTTGGTAATGGCGATATCCGTACCGGCGAGCAGCAAATTAAAAGCCGGTACATTAAAATAGAAATAAAGGAAAACAATAACGAGGGTTGCCAAAAGCAACAGCGGGTATTGCCAACCCGCCACATCGAGCGCACCCATCAACCAGCGTACCATGCGATAGGTTTCCGTGTAGTCGGCAATGTAATGAATAAACAAAATTAAAGCTGAAAAAAACAGGCTGATCGTAACACCTGCCAGAATCAATGTAAAGGTCGAAATGCCCCAGCGGTTGCTGGCAATCATATAAATGATGAAAATCGTCAGCAGACTGCCGACCACCGAAAACAAAGATATGGTCGAAAGGCCAAAAACATGCAATATCAGGCCGCTTTTAATTGCCACCACGGCACCGAATGCCCCGCCGGATGATACACCAAGCGTGTAAGGCGTGGCCAGATCGTTACGCAGCAAAGCCTGAAAAACCGCCCCCACCAGCGCCAGGCCGCCGCCGACAAGAAACGCAAAAACAATACGCGGCAACCTTACGGATAAAATCACCTGTGCGCTCAGTGAACCGGGATTCAGAAACGCCTTTTTTAAACTGATTTCGCTGTCACCGATTAGCGGAGTTATAGTAAATGCGGAAATGAAAATTACAAATACCGCAATACCGGTTAAATAGTGATGTTTTTTTTCCATAACCAATTGATTCTTCCAGCCTGAAAAAACATGGATGTAAATCCGACAAAGATTAAATTAATAACAAAGCCTTTTAAAATGAATTTTTTCTTTGAAAATTCTTTATCTTAAAAAATTGATCTGCAAAAATTGCATAAAAATGACAGGAATGCTAATTTAGTCGGACAACAAAAATATGATCAATATGGAGTCATCATGTTTTCACGCAGAAAATTTATCAGCCATTCACTGCTTGGCAGCAGCCTGATTTTTTTACCAAAATTTGCAGGAACAGCAAACGAAGATCAAACACTCATCAAGCCTAAAGCACTTTCCTTGGGCGATACGGTCGGACTGGTAACGCCGGCGTCTGCCTTATTCGAAGCGGAACGGACACTAATCGAAGCGACGGAAAAAATGGAAGCGCTGGGATTCAAAGTAAAAATCGCTGAAAATGTTCTCAAGAAAAAAGGGTATCTGGCCGGCGCCGTCAAAGACCGTGTCGATGATTTGCATGCCATGTTTGCCGACGATGCCGTCCGGGCAATCGTTGCCATTCGCGGCGGCTATGGCAGTGGCCAGTTGTTGCCCCATCTCGACTACGATTTGATTCGCCGGAATCCGAAAATTTTACTGGGCTACAGTGATATCACCTCACTCCTTTTAGGGATTCACCGGCAGACGGGACTGGTAACCTTTCACGGACCGGTGGCCATATCCACTTTTACCGATTACACCAAAAAATATTTTTTCGATACACTAACCAGGGCGGAGCCGGTCGGCGAAATTGAGGATGCCCCCTACGAAAAAAATCTGCAGCAAACCAACCGCATCTGGAGCTATCGCGATGGGGAAGGCACGGGTAAGCTCACCGGCGGCAACCTGACTTTGTTACAGGCGACGATTGGCACCCCCTATGAATTCGATGCTTCCGATGCCGTTCTGTTCATTGAAGAAGTGGGTGAAGAACCCTACGATCTGGACAGAATGCTTAATCACCTGAAGCAGGCCGGTAAGTTCGATAGCTGCCGCGGTGTATTGTTCGATCAGATGGATCGCGTTGAGCCGCCCTCCTACAGGCCGGCCTTTAACAATACACTCAGCGTCGAAGAAGTTATCGATGATATTTTCCGCGATTTCGATTTTCCGGTTTGTATCGGCTTCTCTATCGGACATATCAAGGACAAACCGACGTTGCCACTTGGCATAAAAGTAAAATTTGATGGAAAACGCGGCAAACTCAGTTTGCTGGAGTCAGCCGTCAGCTGATTGGCTAAAAAAGTAATCAAAGCGCTGCGGATTAAATTATATTTGGAAATATCCGTATTCGAAATTATGTTAACATTTCCGAAGATAAAATAAGGATGTGATATGGAATTTATAATAGTACCGGTTTTATTTGCCATAGCCCTGGGACTCCTGTCACTGGGAAAAATTTTAGGTAAAGACACCGAATTACATACATGTAAAGGCGGCAGCGAAGCCGAATCGTGCGGCAGCTGCACCTGCGATACAAAAATGACACAGCCAGTTGATGAAAATGCCGCTTTAAAAGATATAGCCCGTGTGGGTGATCCGAATCGTGAAAAACGCTATTCGAACCGCTTGAATGTCAACCCGGAACGGCTCAATTAAAGTTTTTCGCTCTTTATGATTAAGAATAAAGGCAGTCACTGCTTTTGATTCGAGTTGTCCGTATAGTAGTCAATAAGAGCCTTATACAAAAGGGCGGCGATTTGCTCCGGCGGTCGTGGTTCTTTGATTCTGATTTCCAGAGCAAGGGCAGTTTTATTTGTATTGCGTACTTCCGGAACAGACAATCCCCGCTCTAGTCCTGTTTTAAAATTAAACCGGCTGAGATATTCCAGCAGATGTTCTGCGATGCGTTCACCTTTCACACTTCCCGGATAAACAGTACATACCGCCGATGCCGTATCATCGGTAATCTTAGTGCTGCCCAGCCGCAGATACCAGTCGCCTGATAATACATTCACCGAGTCTATGCGGTCATTTACGGTAATTAACGTGTCACTGTCCCGGATATACCGGACTTCTGCCCCCGCTTCATGGAGCCGCTTGCCCAGAGATTGTGCAAGGGCCAGATTGTAGTTAGCGGCGCTTAGCGTGTCGGCCAGTAAATCCCCTTTTTCAGCTCCTCCATATTGCGGATCGATTATGATCGTACGATTAAAAAATATGCCGTTTTCGATCGGTCCGGGATAATAATTCCCAACCGTGGTCTGATTTTCTGCAATAATAATATTTTCGGAATGGGGGTGATAGCCCCTTTTTTCAACTTTTATTTTGTAGCGACCCGGTGACAGGCCATCGACAAAGAAACTGCCGTAAGCATCACATTCGGCAATCAGGCTGTCATCCAAAAATAATTTGGCGCCATTGAGCGCCTCGAAGGTCATAGCCGACCGCACCTCGCCCTGGTAAAGATTCAGCCCGCTTTCCCTGAAATAGATTTTCAGCGAATCGCGGACGCTGTCCATCCTTGCGTAAAGGGTTGCCGATGGCGTCGATCCTGCATGATGCAAATAAACACGCATTTTCCCATCGGTTAAATGACTATCCGGTTGCTCGAGCATACCCGCGGATGCTTCGATAACTACTGGTGATTTATCCCAAACGGGCATCCGGTCCTTATCAAAAAATATAATGTCAACAGGCAGGTATGCTCTTTGATCAGCAAGGATGGAATCACGCGGATATTCAAAGCGAATTTCCCGGCAGGGTGAGGCAACGATGAATTTTTGGGTGGGTGACCAATTACTGTTTTTGAAAAGATTAACGATGGAAACATCGAGTTCGTGAGCGCCGTTTTCCAGGATGCTGTCCGTACTTACGGAAATCGTTCCCGCATGCTTATCAAATACAAAAGGCGTCTTACGGCCGTCAATATGAACGGCAATCATATCGTTGAAAACATCCAGGCGGTTTCTTCGGATTCTGTCATTCACGCCGTCATTTACGGTAACACGAAGGCGCGGCTTTTTGGTTCTCTGAATGATATCCGTACTGAAAATTTCTACTTCGGGGATACCGCCGAGGGCATAATGACAGACGCCTCTGAATATTGCGTATGCTTCACGTTTGTTATAATCGCGGTCCGTTAAACGCTGTTCTTCTTCAGGATTGGAATGAAAGGAGCTCTCGCAGAGAATGGCCGGTACGTTTGTGCGGCGCAGCAGGCCAAAGCCATCCGGATAAATGAGCTGATCGGAATGCAGTCCCAGCGGTGAAAGCTGGGGCAGTCGCAATCCGTCGACCAGTGATTGATACACATAGCGGGCCAGATCCATGCTAACCGGTGAGAGATCGGGCCTTTTGTGATAATACACGGAAACAAAATTAGTCGAAGGATTTCCCGAAGCATTGTGATGCAGTGAGATCATAAAATCGACCTTCAGACTGTCGGCCATCTGCGCTCTCGCTTCCAGACTGACAAAGGAATCGTTGTAACGGGTAAGATAAACTTCTGCGCCGGCTTCTTCCAGAAGGGCTTTCAGATAATTCGCCACGCGTAAATTGACCTCGGCCTCGCGCACGCCGGTCGGTCCCCGTTTATAACCGGGTAAATGACTTTGGCCACCGTGACCGGGATCCAGCAGAATTTTCCAGTCCCGCAAATACGCGGCATAGATGGGTTGAACATAATCGATATCCGGCAGATCGGTCCAAACTTTTTCACGGGCGGTAAACCAGGTACAGCCGGAAATCAGAATTAAGGCCAAAAGTAAAAGCAGATATTTTGAAATGACTATTTTCATGTATTGTTCAAATAAAAAACCCGCCCGAAGGCGGGTTAAAAATTTACATCGATCCGCTGGTATCCGCCGGGGTCTGCGGGGGTTCCGTTACCTGAATCAGGGTTTGCATGGCGGCTTCCGCTTCCCCGTCGCTGGCTTTAATATCGATGGTATAATCACCGGCCTGATCGGTACCGGGCTGCCAGGTCAACCTGCCGTTATCCGCATCGATAGACGCGCCGGACGGTAAATTATCGGCACTGAAAGTAATTTCATCATTATCGGGATCGTTGACTTCATATTGCAATTCCAGCGGCTGTCCGGCCTGAACTTCCCGCGAGCGCGGTCCGTTGATGGTTGGCTCACGATTGACATTTTCCACCGTGATCTGAACCGGCAGGGTAACCGCGGCTTCGCCGTCGCTGACTTCAAATTCAGCGGTATAACTTCCGGCCTGATCATAGCCCGGTTTCCAGCGAAAGGTATTTGCGCCCGCGTCAAACTTTGCCCCGTCCGGCAGACTTACGGCGCGCGTGGTTAATTCTGTTCCGCTGTCTTCATCGCTGGCTTCCACCGTGAAAGAAATCATTTCATTTTCCTTCGTTGTCTGCGCTGCGATCTCTTCGATTTTCGGGGCGCGGTTTACATTATTTACGGTAATATTTACCGACATGCTCACTTCATCGGTACCGTCACTGACCGTAAACCGGGGGCTGTAGGTTCCGGCCTGCTCGAAACCCGGTGTCCAGCTAAAGGTTTGATCAACCTCGCTAAATGTGGCGCCTTCGGGCAATTGGGCGGCGCCGAAAGTCAGTTCCGTCCCCGCGTCCGCATCACTGGCGGTAACTTTGAACGTAAGTGTTTTATTTTCATCCACGGTTTGTGCGGCAATATCTTCAAATTTTGGCGGACGATTCACATTAGCCACCGTGATCTGCATAGCCGCGTTTGCTTCTTCCTTTCCGTCGCTGACGGTAAAATTGACCGTATAATCGCCGGCTTGTTCGAAGGTCGGTGTCCAGTCGAATACATGGCTGGCCGTATCGAAGCTTGCGCCCTGGGGCAGACCGGCAGCCTGATATTTTAATGTATTATCCGTGTCCGGATCGCTGCCGCTGATCGTGAGACTCAGTTTTTCATTTTCATTGACCGTTTGGGCCGGAATCGCTTCCAGCTCCGGCGGCCGGTTTAAATCTTCGATGGTGATTGTCGTTTGCTGTTCATCCGATAAATCCCCGGAATCGGTTACTTTGAGAGTCACCTGATACACCCCGGCCTGCAGAAAGTTCGGCGTCCAGTTGAATGCCCCCGTTTGCCCGTTAAGCATCGCACCATCCGGGAGACCAGTTGCGCTGTAAACCAACTTGCCCTCGTCTTCCGCATCGGGATCGCTGCCGTTGAGCGTGAAAGTTAAGGCGCTGTTTTCAACCGCGTTCTGCGCTGCTACGGCTTCCAGAACCGGCGGCCGGTTAACATGATTTACGGTGACAGTCAGCGCTTTGGCGTCGCTCAATCCGGCCGGATCGACTACCGTAAAGGTTATGCCGGTGTATTCCCCTGATTGCTCGAAGGTTGGCGTCCAGCTTACCTGGGCAGTCGCTTCATCGAAAGACGCACCCTCCGGTAAATTCGAAGCCGTAATCTGCAGTTTACCCTGATCTTCTTTATCCGGATCCGAATAATCCACCGTTAATTGCCACGGTGCGTTTTCATCGACAACCTGGTTCTGAAGCGGCGCAATCTCTGGCGGACGGTTGACATGATTAACCGTAATGTTCAGGGGCTGTTCAACGGTAAATTCCCCGTCACTGACCAGAAAATTGACCGTGTAGTTGCCCGACTGATCAAAATCGGGGCGCCAGGTTAAAATCAGGTTCGTCGAATCAAAAACAGCACCTTCCGGCAGTTGCTGTGCCCAATACACCAATTTGCCTTTATCCTCGGCATCCGGATCGCCGGCCGGCGGGACGTTGAATTCAAAACGGCTGTTTTCATCGATGGTCTTTGCCTCAAGCGCTGCGAACACCGGATCCCTGTTAACATGGTTCACCGTAATTTTGGCGCTCGTTTCGGCAGTCAGACCGGCAGGATCGGTAATCAGGAATTTGACATCATAAGTACCCGACTGATCAAAATCCGGCGTCCAGTTGAATTGGGCATTTGCCGTATCGAGGCTGGCGCCTTCCGGCATATTTTCCGCAGATAGTTTCCACTTGCCCGCATCTTCACTGTCCGGATCGGATCCGGTTACGGCAAAGGTGAGCTGTTCATTCTCATTGACCGTCTGGTCTGCAATTGCCTCAAGCGCTGGCGGGCGGTTCACATGATCGACAGTAATCGATGCGCTTTTGCTGTCGGTCAGATTGCCATCACTGACGGTGAATGCTATCGTATAATTACCTGACTGAGTGTATGTGGGCGTCCAGTTGAAGGTAGCGCTGTCCAGCGTCGCGCCTTCCGGCATACCTTCGGCTGAATAGGTTAACTTGCCGGCATCTTCGGCGTCGGGGTCGCCGCCGTTTAAATTGAAGGTAAGCAGTGCATTTTCATCGACGCTTTTGGCTCCGATTTCCGCAAGCTGCGGTTTGCGGTTGACGTGGTTAACCGTAATTGATATGGTTTGACTGTCTTCCAGTCCGTCAGGATCGGATACGGAAAATTTAACATCTTCATAAATGCCGGATTGTTCGAAGCCCGGTGTCCAGCGGAATATCAGGGAATCCGCATCAAAAGTGGCGCCTTCCGGCAGGTTTTCGGCGCTGTAAACCAGTTTGCCTTTATCTTCCACATCATAATCTTTTCCTGAAATACCGAACTCCAGTAATCGATTTTCATCGACCATCTTATTTTCAATCGGATCGAGTACGGGCGGCCGGTTCACATGCTCAACAGCGACATCGAGCGAAATGGAATCGGCCAGCGCTCCGGCCCGGAAAATAAACTGCAGGTTCTCATACTGACCGGACTGATCGTAAGTGGGCACCCAGGTCAATTTTTTACTTTCCGGATCAAATGTGGCGCCTTCCGGCAAATTATCAGCCGAATAACTTAAGGCGTACTGATCTTCGGCGTCCGGATCGCTGCCCTCGAGAACGATGATCAGCGTATCATTTTCGGTCACCGTCTGATCGGCCAGCGGCTGCAGCACCGGACTGCGGTCTACGTGATTCACCGTAATATTAGACACATCGCGGTCAACGGCGCCGGCAGTATCTCTTACGCCGAAATCCACCGAGTAAATACCCGATTGTTCAAAAGATGGCGTCCAGCTAAATTCACGTGTATTAATATCAAACAATGCCCCTTCCGCCAAATTTTCCGCAAAATAAGTCAGCAATCCCTGGTCTTCCTTATCGGGATCGGCGCCTTCGGGAATCGTAAACGTGAGCAACTCGTTTTCATTGACAACCGTATCGGGAATATCGGGAATTTCCGGCGGCCGGTTTACATGAACAACCCTGATATCAAAAGTAGTTGATTCCGAAAGTTTGCTGTCCGTCAGTTCGGTTGCCGTTATTTTTACATTGGGATACATCCCGGACTGCTCGAAATCGGGCAGCCAGTTTAAAAACCCGGCGAGAGAATCGAAACTGGCTCTATCCGGCATATTCTCAACCGAGAAAACGATCCGGTCGCCATCGGGATCAAAGGCGTCTGCCGAGATTTCCAGGGTTTCATTTTCCCTTACTTTTTTATCACTGATAGCGGCGATTTGCGGCGGATGATTATGGCGCAGAATAAGTGTTTTTGTATCGGCGGCAACGTACACATATACATCGTGCTTTAACGCGGAGTACACTTTCCCTTCGGCTTCATAAACAGCCTCTTGTTTTGGATTCTTAATATCAGAGACGTCGATGATATTCAGCTTGCTTTTTGATTCGTTGGCCAGAAATACCGAGTTACCGAATTTATAAGCGTCAAAAATGTAGCCGTCAACAGCCAGATGGCTGATGAGCAGCGGTGACGACGGATTGGATACGTCAAAGATCCATAAGCCGGCAGGTCCGTTGGATACATAGGCGATATCATCCACAACCTGCACGGTTTTGACATGCTTCATTCTGTCGTATTTTCCAATCTCCGTGGGACTGGCAGGATTGGAAACATCCAGGATGCGCATGCCGCCGGACTTATCGGACAGATAGAGATTGTCCCCGTCCAGGAAAAGTCCCCAGGCCCAGCCCGGACTGTCATAGCTGCCGACATGCCGCGGTGTATTCAGATTTTCAATATTGTAGATACGAACGCCGGCAGCCTCTTCCGCAACATAAACATACGGAAAGCGTGCCACAACCCAGTGCGCTTTTCCTTCCGTTTCAATGCGGGCAACCTGGCGCATATTTGCCGGATCGCTCACATCGAGTACGACGACACCGCCCAGTTCATTGGAAATGTAGGCGTAGTTGTCTTCAACATAAGTATTAAAACTACGGTTTTCGGTGATGAATGCACCGATCTCTTTCGGGTCTTCCAGATTGGAAACATCGAGAATCTGCAGACCCGACCATACATTAGTTACATATAATAAATTATCTTTGAGGAAAATATTCTGGATACCGTCTGCAACCTGTTCGCCTTCGCTCAAAACATGGGGCACGTGAGAACTAATGAACTCGGCGCTGGCCTCCTGAGCGTTGGAAACAGTAAACATCAGTATTACAATGGCTAAAATATTGAAATAGAAGCTGCTTTTAGAAAACATAATGCGCTCCTCTTTGATTGGCATGTTTCGGAATATTTGAGGATTCATAAACCAAGTAAATTCAATTTAAATTAGATGTCCGCTAAAATCAAGCATGTTATTTTTTTACCCTTGACCTGCAACTTTACTGCAAAATTAATTCATTACACTGTCCCCGACGTTAATCCGGACAGTCTGTAAAAAATACGAATGTAAGGTCGTTATTCAAACATGCTCATTCTGCGTTAAATCCGAATCCTTATCGGACATTTATATTAATTTAGTTTTGTCGCTGGTGCTTGTCGCTCAAATTATGCCTGCGTATGAATCCGGCTCCGTTTAGTTGTATTCTTTTACTATCATTCTAATTGCTGCAGGCAACGGGATAGTTTAACAGGATTATCGTACCGTGCAGGCAACTCTTTAGTCAAATCGGACTCAACAACTAATGATTTTCACCTTGTATTAATACGAAATATTTCACTTCGGGCCATATCATATAACCCTGCTTCAACTGTTACTATTCCAGGAATTTTAATCCGATAAATTCAGACTGCCTTTTTATGAAACAGCCGGATCCGGCAACCGGGTCCGTGGCTGATAAAAATAACTTAAAAATGACAAGGCGCGCCTTATAATACCAATTTGGTACACAAGATGAATAATTTTTTAAAATAGCGCTTAAATTTGTAAATTTTATTTCGATCAGCTAAATACGGTTTCATTTATAATCCCGGGGATTGTATCATTATGTATGGCCTTTCAGGACTCGAATTTACAAAACATTTGTCAGCCATTATACGGGAGTATTCCGATCATAACTCAGTTTACGGCTACGGCAAACAATATTTTTTCAGGGGCTTCACCGGACATGATTTCAGTGTAAAAATAAATCAAAAAAAAGCGGGAACACCGCTGGGGCCGGCAGCCGGCCCGCACACGCAAATGACCCAGAATATCATTCTTTCATACCTGCACGGCGGTCGATTCATTGAATTAAAAACAGTTCAGCAAAATGATCAACTGACCATTCCGCGTCCCTGCATCGATATGCGCAACATCGGCTATAATGTGGAATGGTCGCAGGAACTGCCCCTGGCCGGATCATTTACCGAATATCTGAATGCCTGGATTTTGCTTCACATCCTGCGGGACATGCAGGTTTTGGATTGTCCGGCGGCCGATAATATTTATGACTTTGTTTTTGATATTTCTTTGGGCTACGATTTGAAAGGTATTAGCTCGCCTGCGATTAACAAATGGTTAAAAAATATGATCGATGCCCGCGGGGCGATCGAGAAACGGCTAGCATCTTTGCCCGATGCATTTCAAAAGTTTAAAAGTCTGGAAATCCCCGCTCAACTGTCCGACACGGTAACCCTGTCCACTTTCCATGGCTGTCCGGCAGATGAAATTGAATCAATGGTTAAATATTTGATAAAAACCCACAATTTACATGTAACTGTTAAAATGAATCCGACCCTGCCCGGCTACAAGTTTGTAAAGGACCTGCTGCAGAAGCAACTGGGATATAAGCGGATCGAACCGGACCCGGAGGCATTTAAGCATGATCTGAAATTAAGCGAGGCGCTGAAAATGATGCGGCGCTTACATCAGTTCGCACACGATCACGGCCGAACGGTGGGCGCCAAGTTTACCAATACACTGGTCGTAAAGAATGATGAACATATTTTTGACGGGAAACAGCGCTATCTTTCCGGGCCTCCGCTATATATAATCGCCATGCATGCCATGCAGCGTTTTCGCCGCGAACTTGATATCGAGATAGCGGTATCATTTTCCGGAGGTATCGATAAACACAATTTCGGCGATGCGGTTGCCTGCAATTTGCTGCCGGTTACCGTTTGCAGCGATTTACTGAAAAAACGCGGTTACCGGCGCATGTATGATTATTTTCAAAAATTGAAACAACAAATGGAAGCAGTGGACGCGACCTCCATCAATGCATTTATACAGAATTATGCACAGACAGCGTCCAATCTGAGCACCCATCAGGCCGGAATGAAAAATGCGGACAAAATATTAAAAGACCCGGAAATCAGGTCCCGCTATCAGCAAAACAGGAATGCCGCCCGGCCGCGCAAGATTGATTCCCAACTTACCCTGCTCGACTGCCTGAGTTGTGAAATATGCATACCCGTGTGCCCCAATGCCGCCAACTTCAAAATCAAAACCGGAAAGCAGAAACTTGCTGTTCCGGTGTTTATCGTGAAGAATGGAAAAGTAGAATATCAACGGAATCAAACCCTGGAACTGGCCGAAGATAATCAAATCGCCAATCTTGCCGAATTTTGCAATGCCTGCGGAAACTGCGATACCTTTTGTCCCGAATCGGGCGGACCGTTTATTAAAAAAGCCCGCTTCTTCCTGAGCGAAGGATCATTTAATGAACACGCGCAATCAGACGGATTTTTTATCAATCAGTATAATGAAATGCTGGCCCGCATCGATCATGCCGCTTACAGGCTGAATCCCATGCCCGGCGATAACAGCTACCTGTGGTTTACCCCCTGGGGCCGCTTCGAATTCAATAATGAAACAATGCATTCGGCACAGATTGATCCCGCCACTCCCGACGGACAAATTATAAACCTTAAGCCTTATTTTATCATGAAATTCTATTACGAGGCATTGCTACAGGATCGCAGCGCCTGGCCGGCAAATATTATGTTTTCCACCTGAGCGGATTATTAAGAACCAATTTTATTGATTTCGGGGTCGGGATCGCAATCGGGATCGGTATCGGATATAAGTGGACGACATTCAGATGGGGACACCGTGATATTTTTCAGCAATTCATTATATAAATGGTTGCGAATACAACGGCATCCTATTCAGAAATAAGGAAAACTATCATCCTCACCTATTTCACTTAATAACATGATAATCAGAAATTAAAACAATATTCTAACCAAACGCTAAACCAATCCAATCATAACTCATAAGCTGTTAATATTCTATTTAGATATTTTCCTCAAAAAAAACAGCGGAGTGGTTTTGAAAACCGGAAAGCAGTTATTGATCGGATTGTTATTTTTGTATTTACTTTTTGGCTGTCATACAACCATATCGTTTCAGGATTGCCGAACACCACTGATTCGCGCCCATGCCCACAATGATTATGCCCATGACCGTCCGCTGCTCGATGCCCTGGCCCACGGCTTCCGCAGTATTGAGGCCGATGTGCATCTGGTGGGTGGCGAGCTGTATGTCGCGCACACCATTTTCGGTGTCCGCTTCGGACGTACGCTTGAAAAACTATATCTGAAACCTTTGCGCGAGCATATCAACCAAAACCGGGAACAGATTGCCAATGATAACCTTCCGTTAATTTTACTGATTGATATCAAAACATCAGCGCGCCCGACCTACAAAAAATTGCATGATCTGCTTGAAAATTACCGGGATATGTTTTGTATCTTTAGCGATGATGGCATGCAACCCGGCCCGGTAATGGCCGTTATCTCCGGCAATCGTCCGCGCCGCTTAATGCAGCAGGAACAAATCAGGTACTGCGCCATTGACGGAAGGCTGAGCGATCTGCAATCTACCGCTTCGACCGCTTTCATGCCCCTGATCAGTGATAAGTGGACCCGTCATTTTAGCTGGCGCGGCGAAGGAGAAATGCCGGTCGATGAAAAAATTAAACTGCGGCGAATCGTCGAAACCGCCCATCAAAACGGACGCCTGATCCGTTTCTGGGCCACGCCGGACCAGCCTTCTTCCGGAAGACAAAGTATCTGGCGACAATTAATTGATGCCGGCGTGGATCTGATCAATACAAATGATCTGAACGGGCTGAGTCGGTTCCTGAATCAGCTTAAAGAACAGGAAGCGGTTATTGCGACGCGTTTTTAATTGTATTTCTGTTGGTACGAAATTGGGAGGGTGTAATGCCGGCAAATTTATTAAAGGCATTATTAAAAGCAGACTTGGAATTAAAACCCACCTCAAATGCGATTGCCTGAATGGACAGATAATCATTTTTCGGATCGCTCAACTGCATTTTAGCTTCCTCAATCCGGTAGCTGTTAATGAAATCAAAAAAATTCTTTCCGAATTGTTCATTGATAACCTGCGACAGATGATAAGCGGGAATCCTTGTTTTTTGAGCCAGTTCCTTTATCGTGAGCTGGGCATCGCTGAACGGTTTTTCTTCCCGCATATATTCAAGCAGTTTATTTTTATAAATCAGCGCCGCATCCCGCTGCAGGGTTGATTTCTCATATTTTTTAACCTGATCCGGATCGTTCTCCCCGATAAAGATCTCCGGCTGACGCAGTCCCTTATACCCGATATAATAAATAACTACAGCTACAATAATGGCGATGAGATCCTGGCCGAATTGCGACACAAAATAGTCGAAGCCACTGATCTTCAGCACGATCAATACGGCAATAACCACGAAAACGCCCACGAATCCCACCGTGCTGCGTTTTAACCAGGCCAGATTGATTCTTTCAATGGAAGAAAAGGATTCTTTGAGGCGTGCTGTGTTGCGATCGATTTTCCGGTCAACGATCCACATATAAATGAAGATATGGATAACCTGCAGGGGCATAATCAAATAATCAAAAACGGTTACACTGTCCGAAGCGCTGCGGATATAACCTATTTTTTCGCTTGCCGGCATGGTATAAACAGGCAGCAAGTAAATGATAAACAGAACAAAAGGTATGAAATGCAATAAAAATGAAGCATGAAAACGAAAGTTGCGCTCCGTGTGGATGCGAACGTAGAGCAGAAACAGAGGCCCGAACAAAAACAGCAGCGGCTGGGCGGTTTTATAAAGATGGGGATAAATCTCGTATACATTGGTTTTCAGAAATGCAAAATGGCTGATGCTTACGGCGAATAGAATAATCAGTGTGCCCATTACAAGATTCGCCCGCCGGTTGCCGCGGCGGATGGTTATCAAAATCATGCCCAAAAATAAGCCCTGGGCAATACCAAGAATAATCAGTAACGTCGTAATTTGCATAGAATTTACATTATTGAATGTAAGACTTTTATTTCATCTGTTTACCCCCCACTTCTTCCCCTCCCCACGCGTGGAGAGGGGAAGGGGTGGGGGCTCTGTTTTTATCTTCTTGTTTTTTTACCGAATGAACTTACCTTATTGACTTAATCATCCCTTTGTGTGGTACCTAAATCATGGATGTTTCATTACTATTTGAATTCAGATTTTCCAAAATAATGTTAGTGACTTAAAATTTTCGCCTTGAAAGCAACCCACCCAGCCTTCAGCTTTCGTTCCCTGCTCGCAGTAAGGGGACAGGTGTGGGTCAAAGACTGTAAATATTGCTGACATAATTCATTAAGAACCAACGATAATTTATCATTCTTTGCGTTATTTTGGACAGCATTGATTTGAATTGATAAATTATTGTTGATACACTTTTATTTTTTTCGATTTTTTTGCATTGCATCCCAGGTTTCCGTATCGATCTGCTCGAGAAAATTAAACTGCCCGGCACCGGCCAGCCACTCCCCGCCGTCAATCGTGATCACCTCCCCTGTGATGTAAGCGGAATAATCGGACATCAGATAAGCAGCCAGATTTGCCAGCTCGATATGATCGCCGGTACGTTTCAGGGGAATCCGGTTAATTAGTTGTTTTTCAAATGCCGGATCAGGAAATAACCGTTCCCAGGCTCCCTTGGTGGGAAAAGGTCCCGGCGCAATGGCATTCAGGCGAATTTTATACTTGCCCCATTCTGCGGCAAGGGAGCGGGTCAGATTCAACACGCCGGCCTTGCTTACCGATGAAGGCACCACATAGCCGGATCCGGTGAAAGCGTAAGTGGTTACAATATTGAGCACCGTGCCCGGTGTTTTATTTTCAATCCAGTGTTTGCCCAGTTCCAGCGTAAAATAACAACTGCCCTTCAATACGATATCAATGAGCGTATCAAATGCCTTAACCGTGAGCCGTTCCGTGGGACTGATAAAATTACCGGCAGCATTATTTATCAGACCGTCGATTTGTCCAAAACGGTCGAGCGCCTGCTTTATTACTTTTTTTAAACGACGGTAATCACGCACGTCGTGTTCAATCGGCAGCACGGCATTACCGGTGCGCTGCTCGATTTCCGCGGCGGTCCGTTCCAGCACATCCATCTTGCGGCTGACAATAACCAGGTTGGCGCCCAGCTCGGAAAAGCGAAAGCCCATCGAGCGGCCAAGACCCGTTCCGCCGCCGGTGATGATGAATGTTTTATTCCGCAGTATATTTTCTTTAAACACAAGTTACTCCGGAAGTTTTATTTTGCTGCTTTCGGCTGCGCTTCATTTGGCTCTTCCCCTTCCACATACAAATCACTTTTTTCCCATTCTTTTGCCTTCTTTTGCACCGATTTCAGAAAAGAACGCCCCTTCTTATTGCGGACATCGTAAATGGCATGACGCAGGATGGTTACAGGAACACCGCCTTTTAAATTCACCGTGATTTCAAACCGGGTAAAATTATCGATAATACCGCGGATAACCTCCCCCTCCAGCAAAGTGAAAAAAAGGACTTCCCTTTCCATCATCAATGGATACAGGGATTTGTTTTTAATATGATATCGCTTTGCCGGTGACAGGATAAATTCATGCTGCTCTGCTTTAACATTCTGATTTGTTTTAAGCAGAGATTGGAAAGCATCTTTAAATTCGGCCTTGTGCAGCAGCTTAATCTGAACTTTGGGGATCTGTTCGATGCCTTTTCCTTCCACGTCAATCTTGACATCATAAACCAGATTTTCGGCCACAGTACCCCGTATTACCTTTTGTTCATGCAGGTAAAAATCCCACGGATCTTTGGCTTGCTGAATTTCATCGAAAATACTTTTCTTGTACTGTTTTTCAAGGTACTCATTTAATCCTTTTAAATAGCCCGGCATTTTGCGAACTCCAATATTTATACAACAAAATAAATTTGAAGAGATTATTTGAAAATAGGTTTTATAAAACTAATATTCAACCCAAATTAAGGTAAAAGAAAATAAATGGCAAAACAGTTGGTTGGCAAGCCGGATAATCGTGAGTAAGCATCCGGATTTCAAGACATATGCTTTTTTATCGTATCAAATTTGCCTTAAATTCTTCGATTTGAAATCTTATCACTGCTTATACGGACTCGCTTTTGAATTGATGAATTAATGATTTATTTGAAGATAGCACGACAATCTAATCGGAGTCGGCATCAATATTGGGATTGATACAGCCCATGTCCGATACCGATCCCGATAGCGACCCCGACCCCGAGGGATATGAGTTTTGATTCTTAATCTTGAAATCTAAAGAATGCAGTAATTTTTCAGTCATTAAAAATTCAGGATAGAATTACCGTTTTTCAGGTACTGCGTCAAAGGCATACCCATATAAATCACCTCGATGCCCAGACTGCTCAATTTTTCCGATACCCCGTAAGAGTCGGCGCAGGCCTTGCAGGCTTTCAATTCCACGCCATCAGCCATCATGGCCTTTACCTGAGTCTGAAGCCCGGTATTTTCTGACAGCAGCTTTGCCGAAGGTCCCCAAACGATGAGAATGACCGATTCAAACCAGCCAAGTTTCTTCGCATTATGGGTGTACATAAAACACACTTTTTCAGCCACTTCCGGATCGCCGCTGGTCCAGAGTACGGCTAAGGTATCTTTAGGATTATTGGTTGTTTCCATGTCTTCCTTTGTTCCCGCAAATAAGGTTGAAATTGATAGTAGCAATATTAATAAAATGCCGATTTTTTTCAAAATGACTATCCTTTCTTAAGGTTTTCCTTTAGTTTCTAATCTTATCAGACTGCCTTTTTATAAGCATTTAAGACAAATACTTTTACTGTTCGTAATTCAATTGCAGAATATTTTTTAAGAAAAATCACCGGGACTATGGCTGGTATTGCCTCGAAATCAACCATTGATCCCGGTTAATGGATTTATACTTCATTTATAATTCTACAATTAAAACCTCTTTCTTTCCATCGCGCATGACATCGACACTGATGCGCCGGCCTTTTTTAAACTCGCTCAGCCGTCCCATATAATCATAAATATTATTCACGGTTTTGCCTTCGATAGCCACGATAACATCGCCCTTTTTCATTCCGGCGCAATGGGCGGGACGGTCCGGTATCACCGCATCCACCCGGAGTCCGTTTTTAATCACGCCGGCGAAATCGGGCATGATGCCCAGCGTGACCTTCATTCCCATCCTGCCTGTGTCACGTTCTTTTGGGCCGGCCTCCTGGTAAACCATGGCCACCGGACGGTTGGCGATATCGGTGAGCAGATCGAATGCATAACCGGCAATCATTTCAATACCGCGGTAATTCAAATTTTCCGGATCATCCGCGGGCGTGTGGTAGTAATCCTCCGCCCCGGTGAAAAAAAACAGCACGGGAATATTTTTCATATAAAATGCGGCATGATCGGAAGGTCCGTAACCGGCGGTCGATTGCTCAACACGCAGACCGGTGTTTTCAGCCTGTGCATCGATTAAATCGCTCAGACCATCGGCAGTGCCGGTTCCGCCGATGGTAATCACACTGGAATCGGCATCCATACCGCCGATCATATCGAGATTGAACATAAATTTTATTTTATCGAGATCGACGAGCGGATTTGCGGTAAAGTGCTTTGCCCCGAGCAATCCCATTTCCTCCGCACCAAAGGCAATAAAAAGAATGCTGCGTTTGAAAGGATTGGCGGCGATTTTTTCGATGATTTCAAGCACAGCAGCCACGCCGGAGGCATTATCATTGGCGCCGTTATGAATAGCCGTGGTATCCGGCCGCCGCGATCCCGAGCCGGGTCCGCCAAAACCTAAGTGATCGAAATGGGCGCCCAGAACGATGTATTCATTTTTAATCAGCGGATCGCTGCCTTCAAGATAGCCAACCACATTTTGGGTCTGCACTTCTTTTTTTATGATTTCGGTGGTGATGGCTGCTTTCCTGCCCAAATCAAAACTTAACGGCTGCATTGATTCGATCAGTTTATTTTCGAGATCGGCGATCGTATGCCCGCTGCCCTGGAGCAAACTGTCGGCCAGCGTCCGTTTGATATGCACCACCTGGATACCGGCGGCGGCGCGGGCCTGATCGAGACTGACGCCGATCAGTTCGTCATCCTTGTCGAATTTCGGACCGGATACAAAAATAACTCCGGCAGCGCCGTGATCCTTCGCGGTGAGTACTTTTTTACGGAGCGGGGTGTAAGGTATAAATAAGCTGGAATCGCTGTCAATATCCGGATCACCGCGCAGGATCATCACAAAGCGGTCGTCAACCTCAATGTCCGCATAATCATCCCATTTCAGCGAATCCGTTTCAATGTCGAATCCGTAACCGGCAAAAACGACTTCCGCCTCATGCGTTCCGTTTTCGGAAAAAGAAAGCGGTGAAAAATCCGCGCCCAAAGTTCCGCTCACCCCGTCAAAGCGGAATTGATTATTTTCCCCCGTTTCCACATCGGTAACCACATCAAAATACTGGAAGCCCTCTTCGCCGAGTAACTCTAAACCAATCTCGCGTAGTTGATCTCTGATATATTCCGCGGCCAGGTGGCCGCCCTCGGTTCCCGGTTTACGCCCGGCCAGTTCATCCGATGCCAGGTAATTTACATGGGATTTAATTTCGGGAATTGTAATCGCTTCACTGCCCTGAGCCTGCAGTAGAAAGGGCAAAGCCAAACAGATGATGAATAACAGTTTCAAATGCTTTTTCAAAATTGCCTCCTGGTTATAAAAGACATTACAGTTTGTGTTTCAGTAATATATTTGTTTATAATTTTTTTTTGACGCACTGCTCATTTAACACTTTTATTTTAAGTGAGGCGAACCATTCACCACATGCTTAACATTCCAAATAACCGCATACCTCGCTTGCAAAATCGATTTCAATCGTTTCATGGTCTATTTCAAATTCTTTGAGCAGCTTCTTTACTTCATTCTTTATCGCCATAATTTTCTTCTGGCCTATATCATCCTCCACGACGATGTGCGCCGAAAAAACATCATAGGTTCCGTCCATCGACCAGATATGCACGTCATGTACTGATCTCACACCGGAAATATTTACTATTTTTTTTGAAATCTTATCAAGATCAATACCGCGGGGAATCCCCTGCAGAAATATCCGGATAAATTCGCGTAAGTTTTTGAATACATTCCAGAGAATATAAGCGGCGATGGCCAATGACAACAAAGGATCGATAATGGGCAAGCCGAAAAACATCATGATCAAACTGCCGATCAATATGGCAAACCAGCCTAAAACATCTTCCAAAAGATGCAAGCGCACCACTTTTTGATTGGAAGATGCTTCCGACTTCAAACGGAACACGGCAAATCCGTTCACCAATACACCGATTACGGCCAGAATCAGCATCCCGGTTTCATTCACCGCTTCGGGATTCATCAAACGGGGAATGGATTCGGTAATAATGATAACCGAGCCAACCAGCAGTATGATTGCATTGATCAGCGCCGAAAGCAGGCTGACGCGTTTGTAACCATAGGAAAACCGTTGATCGCGTTTCCTGCGCGCAAGCCGCTCAAAATACAGGGCCAGTCCGATTGCCAGGCTATCGCCCATATCATGCAGGGCGTCGGAAAGGATGGCCATCGAATTGGTCAGCAATCCGCCGATAATTTCGATGACCGTAAAGACCGAATTCAGGGCGAAGGCCAGCTTCAGATTTTTACTGCCATGATGATAGTGATGATGTTCGTGCAAAACTGCGTGATTTTCTGACATGATTAATTATCTGAGATTACGATTATTTTTACTTATATATCGCCCGATTAAAACGAAATCGGATGTCCATGATTTATTTAATAAACGGGGATGATTTTCCATCCATTATTCAGTAGTCAACCCCTTACTCCATTTGTTTAATAGAACGCGAAATGGCATCGAGCCCTTCCAGTTCCGTTTTTTTTAATTTGAAGCTTAAAGCGCGGGCATTATCCCTGGCCTGTTCCGCACTGGTTGCACCGGGAATCGCCACAACGAAATCGCCATGGAAGTGCACCGTCCAGTTTAAGGCGACCTGCGCGGGCGTCACTTTATAATTCTTGGCCAGCTCTCTGAGCATATTGATCAGCGGTTCTGATTTTTTCAGTCCTTTTTCCTTAAAACCGGACAACATTTTACGCGGTCCCGGCCGATCTTTGATCAGTTTTGGATTTTCATGAAATTTACCGCTCAGAATACCCTGGGCCAGCGGCGAATAGGCAATGATCGTAATATCCCGCTCTTTTGCCGCAGCGAACACTTCTTTGCGTTCCGTTTTGCGGTCCAGCAAACTATAACGAACCTGATTCGATGCCAGGGAAAAGCCTTCCTCTTTCAGCACATCATCCGCGGTACACATCTGTTCGGCGGAAAAATTACTGACACCCACGGCCTTAATCTTTTTTTCGCGCAGTAACTCTGCCATGGCCTGCATCTGATTGCGGATACTGGAAAAACTGAACGGGGAATGAATCTGATGCAAGTCAACCGGATATCCGGATAATGCTTCGATACGCTTATCAAAAGTATTTAAAATGGATTTTGCGGTTCGAAAAACCGGGTGCCATTTGGTGGCTATCACAACTTTACCCCGCTCTACCCCGCATTTTTGCAGCGCTTCAGCAAGTGCCTTTTCCGAGTTTCCCCAGCCGTAAACCTCAGCCGTGTCGAACCAGTTGATCCCTTCATCCAGTGAAATTTTTACGATCTCATCAATAAGCGCGGTTTCCAGATTATCCCAGTATTTACCGGCAAAACCGGCGCCGCGGGAAAATTGCCAGCAGCCCAGGCCGATGGGCGTTATTTTGATGTCCGTGTTTCCGAGTTTTATTTTTTTCATCTGTTTAAAATCCCCACCCCAACCCCTCCCCACGCGTGGGGAGGGGCAAAGGGGAGGGGGGCGAAAGCCCTTTGTTTATTTAATCATGCCTTTGTGTGTTTGCAAAATCATGAATGTTTCATTTTTTTATATCCAATTCTCATCAAACGGTTTGTCCGGAGAAAATTCTCTATACGAATTTAACGACTCAACAGCGTATTGTTCAATCCCCGGCATAAATTCCTATAAAAACATCAGCAGGCTTACCGCCATAACCGCCATACCCACAACCATGCCGTAAATTGACAGGTGATGCTGTCCGAATTCCCGCGCCGCGGGCAGCAATTCATCGATGGAAATGAAAACCATGATACCGGCAACAGAAGCAAACACAAAGCCAAAAAAAATATCGCTGACAAACCGGATGATCAAAAAATAACCGACGATGGCCCCGACCGGTTCGGCCAGTCCCGAGGAAAATGACAACAAAAAGGCCTTCAGTCGATTATTGGTGGCATAATAAATAGGTACGGAAACTGCAATACCTTCAGGAATATTATGAATGGCGATGGCCACGGCAATGGGAATACCGAGAGCCGGATCCTGCATCGCTGCCATAAATGTAGCCAGACCTTCCGGGAAATTGTGAATTGCAATGGCAAGGGCCGTGAATACGCCCATCCGGGACAGCTTCCTGTAATCATTTGCTTTTTTTTCGCCGCCGACTTCTTCGATTGTATGAATTTCATGGGGATTCTCCGCGGAAGGCACCAGTTTATCAATGATACCGATAAAGATAATCCCTGAAAAAAATCCGGCCACAGTTAACCAGTTTCCCGCAATCAAATCGGTTGAGGCAACCAGGGCTTCGCGCGCTTTTACGATAATTTCTACCATGGATACATAGATCATCACGCCTGCTGAAAAACCCAGTGCAATGGACAGAAATTTCGTATTGGTTCTGTTGGCGAAAAAGGCTAAAGCGCTGCCAATGCCTGTAGAAAGTCCGGCAAACAGCGTTAAACCGAACGCAATCAATAGATTCTGTTCGTTCATATCAACCTCAGCATTAAATTAATCTGACGACCAGTTAAGGACAATCATAAACATCAAAATTCATATTCAAATCCGGTCATTTCGGAACTGATTGACCAGAGTTTTTGCCTGACATCGTTGTTATGAGCGATCGGAGCCGGACTCGCTTCGCGCATGTTTGAAAAATATTTGCCGGTCGTACTTTTGAGATCCGGGCTGTCTGCCAGATACACCGACGTTTTCGCCCCTTCTTTAAGTGAAGCGCCGCCGGATCCGAAAGCGGCATGCAGCAGTTTTGTAGAAATTACACCCGGATGCAGGCAGTTTGCCGTGACCTGTTCATCCGGCAGACGGGCGGCCAGTTCAAAGGTATAGAGGATATTGCATAATTTGGACAATCCGTAAGCCTGCCATCCGTCATAGTCCTTTTCGCCGTTCAGGTTGTCGAAATCGATCCGGCTATTGTGGGCCATGGAGCTGACAACCACAATTCGCCCCTGCTCACTATTTCGAATTAAATCCAGCAACAGGCCGCTTAAAAAAAACACGGCAAGATGATTAACGGCGAACGTAAATTCAAAACCGTCTTCAGTCATCCGGCGGTTTTTTTCATAAACGCCGGCATTATTGATCAGCACATCCAGACGATCATATTTGACGTGGACTTGTTCCGACATTTTACGAATTTGTGCAAAAGATGCCAGATCTGCGCTTATAATATCCAACGCCGCATCACCGTTTTCTTTTTCAATGTCCTGCTTTATTTTTTCGGCCTTACTTTTATTCCTGCCGTGCAGTATAACATGATTGCCTCTGTCTGCCAGTTCTCTGGCTGTCTGCATGCCGATGCCGTCTGTGGCGCCTGTTACCAAAATAGTTTTTTTCATATAAAATTCAGCGCTCCCTGATTACAAATAAATTATTCGGATTTGTTACATTATGAGCGATTGAAAATACGCCATCTCAACTTCAATTGTAATGCAATTTTTAAAATAATTATTCCTTCAGGAATTGCGCGACAACCTGTTTTACCGTGTCCATTTCACAGCCAACGCACAGGTGACCGCAATCGCTGTCCAGCTTCAGCGTACGGGCATCGAGCAATTCGGCAAATGCCAGCGCCGGCGCCGGATGCACGATATGATCCTGTAATCCGACGATAACAAAAACTTCCGCCTCTACCTGTTGGGCTGCTTTTTGCAGATCATTATCAAAATTGCGGGCCACATTGTGACTGACCATTGCCTGAAGCTGTGCCGCATAATTGTCCAGTGTAAATGTTTGCGACTGATTTTCCATGAAATCAGCGATGATGCCCGGCACCGCTTCCCGATCGGTATTACCGGCAAAATAATCCGGCGTCCGCGCCACGAGATGTTCGACCGAGCGGATCAGTCCCAGTATGGTATCATTCGGACAGCCGTACTGCCTGCCTGCTTCAATTATTTCGAGTCGCAGCATATGCAGCATTAAATCGTATGCGGATAAACGCGGCGAACCCACATAGGGGATCGCTTTATCCATAAAATCCGGATAACTTACCGCCCATTCAAATGTTTGCATGCCGCCCATCGATCCGCCAATCACCGCATAAACATGGTCGATATCAAATTTTTCCGTTAACAGGAAGTGCTGTGAACGTACCATATCCGCGATGGTGATTTTGGGAAACGCCGATCCGGGCTGCGACCTGCTGTTCGATGGTGAAGATGACACACCATTACCAAGGGCATCGACGGCTATAACATAATATTCGCGGTCATCAATCAGTTTATCTTCACCGATCAAACCGATTAAATGTTTCGTTGTGCCGCCGAACCAGGTCGGCCAGAGAATGATGTTTGATTTGTCTGCGTTCAGTTCACCAAACAACCGGTAGCCGATTTTACAATCTTTGATCAGCGCACCGTTTTCAAGTTTAAAATCCCCTAATTCGGCAAACTGCTGCGCAGGCTGCGCAAATAATAAACACAACGGAATCAGTAAAATAATCAACCCGAAAATCTTTTTCATAGAATTTTCCCGATACTTGAAATTTTAGATTCTATACTACGGATCACCCTCTTACCAACCAGGGTAAGCGTCCGGCGTTCACTTAAAGACCTAAAGTTATTCACACCACGGATTGAAATCAAAGCATATTTATAATTGTCCCGGCTCTGTTAAATCAGTTTTTTCAGGAAATCAGCCCGCACCACCCGGTATGCAGGATTATATAAACTGCGATAGACCTGCGAATGGTGGGCCTGGGGAAATCTTCGCTGTTCCATTTCATTAAACCACCGGCGCATCTCGGATTTATTAAATGGTAATGCACCTTGTTCAGCTTGCACGAGAATAAAATTTAAGTAATTTTTAAATTCGGATATTGACCCGCGGTGATGATTTGCCGTCCCGACAAGAGCGGACAGTAGCGATTCAGGATTGCCATTCAGGGCTTTAAAGGCGCCGAGATTTATGCGCAGCATTAAAGTGTCCGCACCAATGATCTCGATCAGGGGAAGCGCAAAGCCGGGTTTCACAACATTCAACTCTGAAAGCAAAGCATCCCGTGCTTTTTTACGATCCATTCCCAGATGGGCGTTGCCAAAAACCGCCTGATAGGCCAGTTTATACAAATCCCGGATCTGCATTTCCGGATAACGCCCGATATGCTCCAAAACGATCTGCGCAAAGTTTTTCATAAATCAATTCACGCACTCAATTGTACAAAAATCTGATTTTATTTGGAATTTTGGCTAATCCGTATTTGGCTGTTAAAACCCCGATCCCGTAGTTTGCTTAACCATATTAAGCCGGTCGAGAATAAAAGCATACTCAAAGGCCACTTCTTCGAGATAATCGTAGCGACCGGAAGCGCCGCCATGGCCGGCGCCCATGTTGACTTTCAGTAACTGGAGATTATTATCTGTCTTAAGCGCCCTGAGCCTGGCCGTGAATTTTGCCGGTTCCCAGTACTGTACGCGCGGATCATTGAGTCCGGCGGTAATCAGCATATCCGGGTAATCCCTTGCTTTTAAATTATCATATGGTGAGTATGATTTTATATAATGATAATATTCTTCCTCAGCGGGATTTCCCCACTCGTCATATTCAATCACGGTTAAAGGAATCGATTCATCGAGCATCGTATTAATCACATCAACAAAAGGCACATGGGCAATGACAACCTCGAATAAGTCGGGACGTAAATTGGTAACCGCACCCATCAACAACCCACCGGCGCTGCCGCCGCGGATCACCAGTTTTTCGCTGCCGGTGTACTGGTTTTCGATCAGATGCTCGGCGCAGGCAATAAAATCAAAAAATGTGTTTTTCTTATTGAGCAGTTTACCTTCTTCGTACCAGTAGCGCCCCATCTCGCCGCCGCCGCGGACATGGGCGATGGCATATACGAAACCGCGATCGATCAGACTGAAAATATTCGATGAAAAATTGGGTTCACGACTCGAACCATACGAACCGTATCCGTAAAGTAATAATGGATTTTCACCATTCATTGTAAGATTTTTCCGGTAAACCAGTGAAATGGGTATTTTTGTACCGTCCTTCGCTTCGGCAAACAATCGTTGCATTATGTAATTTTCAGGATCGTATCCGCCCGGCACTTCTTTTTGTTTTTTCAGCACCCGCTCATGGGTTTTCATATTGAAATCATACACGGTTGGCGGCGTAACAAATGACATGTATGAAAAGCGCAGCCATTGCGTATCAAATTCAGGATTTTCAGCTATGCGAAAGGTATAGACGGGTTCAGGAAATGCGACCTTGTGCGTACGGCCGTTTTTCAGGGAACAGACATGAATGCCGCGCAAGCCGTTTTCCCGCAGGTAAATGACCATATATTTTTCAAACAAATCTATATTATCCAGTTTGATTTTCGGATCATGGGCCAGGACGGTTTGCCAGTATTTCTTTTCCGTTTTATTTACCGGCGTGCGCATGAGTTTAAAATTCATCGCCCCTTCATTAATGAGAAAATAAAAATAGCGGGAGTGATGATCTATTTCGTACTCAACGCCTTCTTTCCGACTTTGAAAAATTTTAAACTTTCCTTCCGGATCATCCGCTTTCAAAAAACGGACTTCGGTTGTGATTATACTGTTCAGGTTGATCAGAATATATCCGCCGCTTTTGGTGCGTTCGATATCGACAAAATATCTGTCGTCCTCTTCATGATAAACCAGCTTATCATCGGCTGCACCGTGGTCCAGTTTGTGCCGGTAAACCTGATAAGGGCGCTTGGCATGATCCAAAACCGTGTAGAAAAAGGTTTTGTTGTCACTGGCCCAGGCCAGCGAATAGTAGGTATTGGGTATTTCATCTTCGAGGATGCGGCCGGTCTGCAGATTTTTAACATATACCGTATAGGCCTCGCCACCCGTAGTATCAACGGAAAATGCCAGCAGCTTATGATCGGGACTGATTTCAAACACGCCAAGGTTGAAATATTCGTGTCCGGCGGCCAGTTCATTTTCATCCAGGATGATTTCTTCTTCCGCATCGAGGCTGCCCTTTTTACGGCAGTGACTTTTATACTGCTTGCCCTGCTCCGTTCTGGAATAATAAAAATAGCCGTCTTTTTCCACCGGCACCGATAAATCGGTTTCTTTTATCCTGCCCAACATTTCTTTGTACAGCTGATCCTGCAGGTCTTCCGTATGCTCCATCATCGCTTCGGTATAGGCGTTTTCCGCTTCCAGATAGTTAATCACTTCCGGATTGCTTTTATCGCGCAGCCAGTAATAGTTATCGATGCGCACCTCATTAAAAAGCGTATCCTGCGCGGGAATTTTCTTCGCCACCGGGGGCTGCATATCGGCTGTCTGATCGCAAGCTATCATGATTAATCCTGTATTGATAATAATTAAGGCCCTGATAATTTTTTTATACATTGCATAACTTCCTTTTGTTTTTGTTGTAAACTTTTAATTTACTAAAAACTAAAATTATATCAAATCAGCAAAATATCGGCCTGATGAGAAACGATACTAAATATAATATTTTTTACCGTCACTGTCGTTTGGCTTAAAAATTGAATTATCCTGACGATAAAGGATTGAATGCAATTAGCGGATGAATTTTAAATGAGACATCGAACTTCTAAAATATACAATTAGGCATATGAATCGAATCGAATTATTTGGCCTGTTAATTGTCGGCCTGTTCTACTTTTCAAGTCAACCAATGTGTATGGCAAATTCAGTTGATAGCCTCAGACATGCCCTGAACGCCGCGGATAATCTGAAGAGCCGTGCTGAAATACTGAACCGGTTATCCGAAAGCATTTTGGATACAAATCCGGACTCTGCTGCTGTTTTCGCCGGCCGTGCCTTGCATACAGCAATAAATTTGGAACATAAAGCACTGCAGGCCGAGGCGGAAAAAAATTTGGGCGCGGCGCGGAAAGCAGCCAATGACTTTCCCAAAGCCCGTGAACACTATATCCGCAGTCTCGACCTGTACCGCGAGTTGGACGATCAGGATAAAATCGGCGCGCTTTATATCGACCTGGCCCTGTTACACAATGGCCTTGATCAAAAAGACAAAGCCATTGATTATCTCTCATCAGCACTGGACATCAGCAAGTCGGAAGCGGACCGCAAAAAGTCAGGCTGGATTAAAAATCAGATCGGTTACATCAACTGGCAAAAAGGGGCATTTTCGGAAGCCCTGTCTTACTACGAATCCGCTTATGAAAATTTTAAAACAGTCAATGATTCCGCCTGGACCGGCATTACCCTCAATAATATTGGTACAATATACTGGGGTGTGGGTGATTATGGCCGGGCATTGAACCATTTCCAACAGTCGCTTTCCATCCGCCAGGCCTGTGCTGACCACGAAGGTGCGGTGCTTGTTTTAAACAACATCGGTCTTGTTTATCAGGATTACGGTAAATTGGAATTGGCGTTAAGCCATCATCAACAGGCGGAACAACTTGCAGGAGAAATTGAAGCTTACCGGGGCTTGGCCTATTCGCAGATTAATCTCGCAAAATATTACAGAAAGCAGCAAAAGTATGACCGGGCGCTCGAATATCTCAAAAAGGCGCAGGCCAATTATGTAAAATCCGATCTGGAACGTTTTCTCAGTTACTGTTATAAAGAAATCGGCCAGACCTATGAAGAAAAGGGAAATCTGAAAGAAGCAAAAGACTATTATCAAAAATCACTGAAAGAAGCAAAACGGATTCGTAACGATCATCGTCTTGCTATTGCTCAACATGCCCTGGCCAGTGTTCTGAACAAGCAGCAGATGCTGAACCGATCTCTTGACTTCGCCGGGAAAAGTCTTCAGCTTTCTCTTTCTCAGAATTACAAGGCCCTCATAATGGATAATTACACACTGCTTGCCGGCATCCATGAACAGAAACAGCAGTATACCGTAAGCCTGAATTATTTCAAAAAAGCCGCCGCCATTAAAGATTCGATTTTTAATGAAGAAAAGAATCGCAAAGTTGCGGAAATGCAGGTGCGCTTCGATGCAGACAAAAAAGAAAAAGAAAATGCGCTGCTTCGAAAAGACAACAAGATTCAAAAACTGGAAATCAGACGTCATGCCGAAGTAAGAAATTTCATTATTGTCATTTGTATATTGATATTTTTAATCCTGGCGCTCGTTTTCTACCGCTATAAATCGCAGAAACGGGCTAATAAATTACTTTACCGGCAAAACCGGGAAATACAACAAGTCAACAACCAAAATGAAACATTAATCAAAGAGCTGAAGCATACCCTGGATCACGTCAAAACATTGCACGGACTTTTGCCGATCTGTGCATCCTGTAAAAAAATCCGTGATGATAAAGGGTACTGGGATGAAGTTGAAATTTACATTCGTAAAAATTCCGAAGCAGATTTCACCCACAGCATCTGTCCTGGGTGCATGGAAGAACTTTATCCGGAACTGATGAAGGAGTAACATTAAAATTTCAAAGAAATACGTCCATCCGCCATTCCCGATTTAAAAGCCTGATGTATCTTTTCCTTTAAATATACTAATAGTTGGAATTTTTTGTAATCAATCCATCTTTGTAGTTAATTCGATACGGATTCTATTTTTATAAACAATGCTGAAATTAAAATTACAGCCGGATTCGCCATTTTGCATATTTGGCGATTTTTTCTATATTAAGCCAGTTTCACAAAGAGGAATATGTCATGGATAACAAAAATGAAAATAAACTGTACATCGCACTATTAAGTATTCACGGACTCATTCGTAGTCAGAATCTGGAGCTGGGTCGGGATGCGGATACGGGCGGTCAGACCAAGTACGTTGTTGAACTGACGAAAAAGCTGGCCGGCGATCCACGTATAGAGCGGATCGACTTGTTTACCCGGAAAATAATCGACCCCAAAATTGACGACGACTATGCACAGAGTGTGGAGCCAATTGCAGACAACGCCAATATCATCCGCATCGCTTGCGGACCAAAACGCTATCTGCGTAAAGAGGTGCTCTGGCCATATCTTGACGGTTTTTCAGACGCCACCGTGCAGCATTTCCGAAATATCGGCAAAATCCCCGATCTGATTCATGCCCACTATGCGGATGCCGGATATGTAGGCGCTCAGGTTGCCCGGCTGTTAGGCGTGCCATTTATATTTACCGGTCACTCTCTTGGTCGCGTTAAAAAAGCACGCCTTAAAGAAAAAGGGATGCCACTGCCGAAAATGGAAGCACGCTATAATATCAGTCACCGTATCGATGCCGAAGAATTTGCGCTCGATACGGCATCATTGGTTGTGGCCAGTACGGATCAGGAGGTAAACGAGCAGTACGAACTCTATGAAAATTATGATCCGAAACGTATGGTTGTAATTCCGCCCGGTGTAAATCTGGATCTTTTCTTTCCTTATACAAAAAGTAGTGAAAAACCCAAAATTTTAAGTGAACTGGAACGCTTTCTGACCGACACCGACAGACCAATTGTTTTGGCCCTGTCCCGCGCCGACGAACGGAAGAATATCGGCAGTCTCATTAAGGCATTCGGGGAAAACAAATATCTAAAAGAAAATGCAAACCTAATTGTCTTCGCCGGAAATCGTGACGACATCAGGAAGCTGGATTCGAACGCCAAAAACGTACTCAGCAATATTCTCTATCTCATTGATAAATACGATTTATACGGCAGAGCCGCCTATCCCAAACACCATGAGCAGGATGATGTCCCGGAAATCTACCGGCTCACCGCCAAATTAAACGGCGTGTTTGTAAATCCGGCATTGACCGAGCCGTTCGGACTGACACTGCTCGAGGCCGGCGCCTGCGGCGTGCCGCTTGTTGCCACCAATGACGGCGGTCCCACGGGCATTATCGGAAAGTGTGAAAACGGCGAACTCATTGATCCGCTGGATACTGAACGAATGGGAAAAGCGATTCAGTCGATTATCGAAGATCGCAGTCGCTGGCAAAAATTGTCCAAAAACGGTATTAGCAATGTAAAGAAGTATTATTCCTGGCGCAGTCATGCCACCGCTTATCTGGATCGCGTGGAAAATATCATCGAAGAAAAATATTATTCAAAAAATCTCCTGACCAAGTCGAAAAGTAAATTACCCATTATAGATCGTCTGATAATCACCGACATAGATAATACCCTGTTGGGTGACGAGGAAGGATTGAAAAGATTTTTAAAGCTGCTCGATGAGACCGACGCCAATGTCGGATTTAGCGTGGCTACCGGCCGCCGCCTGACCAGCGCCATTGAAGTGCTTAACAAATGGCAGGTACGGATGCCGGATATTCTAATCACTTCGGTCGGCAGTGAAATTTACTATGGGTTGGGGTTGGTACGCGACCGCAGCTGGGAGCATCATCTCGACTTTAACTGGCAACCGGAAAAAATCCGCGAGGTGCTGGATGAACTACCCGGATTGCGGCTGCAACCTGAAGAAGACCAGAGGAAGTACAAAATCAGTTATTATATCGACAACAGGAAAGCGCCGGGTAAACGCAAAATTATCCGGGCATTACGCGAAAAGAATCTCAAGGTAAAGGTAATACACTCTCATAACGCCTATCTTGATATTTTACCCATCCGCGCTTCGAAAGGTTTGGCTATCAGATATCTGGTAATGAAATGGAATCTGACCCCGGAACGTATTCTCGTAGCCGGTGATTCGGGTAATGACGAAGAAATGCTACGCGGACATACTCTTGGCGTCGTAGTAGGCAATTACAGCTCCGAATTGAAGCATTTATACGGTAAGCCGCGCATATACTTTGCCGATCAGACTTATTCGGACGGTATTATCGAAGGCATAAAACATTATAATTTTTTGGATGAAATCAGAGTACAGGGATAGTAGAATGATCAGAAAATTAGATGAAGTAATTCAATCAAACAGAAAAGAGGTCTATTTACTTTTAAGACATTACAGCCAGATGAATCGTCAACTGCTTTTGAAATCGGACATCTGGTTTGAATTCCAGGAGTTTTGCAAAAGTAACAATGCAAAAAATCTTTGGGATTCCGTTTTTAAAGATTTTATCAGCAAAGTTGAAGTCGCCGTTGTACAACATCCATGGATGTTTTTCTCCGTGCGTTTCAATATAGCCGACTGGAAATACCTGCGTTTTCACATTGAGGATGTATCATTTCATGAAGCCGATGTTTCAGAATATCTGGCCTTTGAAGAGCAAATTGTCGAACCGCATCTGCATGATAATATATATACTGTTGAAGTAGATCTGAACCCTTTCACCCGCAGCTTTCCGCATATGAAAGAGAGACGGTCGATAGGCCGGGGGGTAGAATTCCTCAACCGCCACCTTTCGTCGCTCCTTTTTTCAGGCAATGGAAAAGGTTACAAAATGCTCTACAGATTCTTGCGAATGCACAAGTATCGCGGGCAGCAATTAATGCTCAACGAACGCATCAAAGATGATGAAGAATTGCAGGAAAAACTGCGTGAAGCGGTTAATTACTTAGAAACCAAAGAAGAAGACGTCACCTGGAATGAGATCGAATATGATATGCAGGACATGGGTTTTGAGGTGGGCTGGGGCCGGACTGTTGCCCGCGTTTCAGAAAATATGAATCTGTTGCTGGATATTCTGGAAGCGTCTTCGCCAAGAATTCTCGAAAAATTTCTCAGCCGTATTCCGATGTTGTTTAATCTTGTCATTCTGTCGCCGCACGGTTATTTCGGCCAGTCCAACGTACTGGGCAAACCGGATACCGGCGGACAGGTAGTATATATCCTCGACCAGGTGCGCGCTCTGGAAAAAGAAATGCGCGCTGAAATCTATAAGCAGGGTCTTGATATCGAACCGCGGATTCTGATTATTACCCGCCTGATCCCGGAAGCGGAAAACACAACCTGCAACATCAGGGAAGAAAAAGTGATCGGTACCGAGCGGGCAAAAATTTTGCGCATCCCTTTTCGCAATGAAGCCGGTGAAATCATTCCCTATTGGATTTCGCGTTTTGACATCTGGCCCTATCTCGAACGATTTACCGTCGATGTTGAAAAGGAAATTTTGGCCGAGCTGGGCGTCCGCCCCGATTTTATCATTGGAAATTACTCCGATGGAAATCTGGTCGCCACACTGCTTGCCCAGCGCATGGGCGTTACCCAGTGCAACATCGCACATGCCCTTGAAAAGACGAAATATCTTTTCTCTGCCCTGTACTGGAAAGAAAATGAAGCCCAGTATCACTTTTCATCTCAGTTTACCGCCGATCTTATTGCCATGAATTCGGCAGATTTCATCATTACCAGCACCTATCAGGAAATCGCCGGGACCAAAGAGGCGGTTGGACAATATGAAAGTTACACGTCATTTACCATGCCGGAGCTCTATCGTGTTGTCCACGGAATTAACGTTTACGATCCCAAATTCAACATCGTTTCGCCGGGATGCGATGCCAACATTTATTTTCCCTACTCGGAACATGACCGCCGCCTTAAAGAACTGCAACCCGAGATTGAAGAAATGATTTATGGTGATAATCTGCAAAAAGGGCGGGGAATACTCAAGGACAAGGATAAACCCTTGATATTCAGCATCGCCCGACTGGACTACATAAAAAATATCACCGGTCTGATTGAGTGGTATGGAGAAAGCGACAAGCTGCGCAGTCTGGCAAATGTGTTCGTCGTGGCCGGTTCTGTTGATATTGATAAAGCGCTCGATGATGAGGAAAAGCATCAAATCGAACGGATGCATAAGCTGATGGATGAATACCAGTTGCACGACCAGGTGCGCTGGTATGAAAAGCAATCGGACAAAAATTTTGTCGGCGAACTGTACCGGGTGATTGCCGATCATAAAGGCATCTTTGTTCAGCCGGCCCTGTTTGAGGCCTTTGGCTTAACCATCATTGAGGCAATGAGTTCGGGATTGCCAACCTTCGCCACCCAGTACGGCGGACCGCTGGAAATCATCATGCATAATAAATCAGGATTTCACATTGATCCCAATCATGGATTTCAGGCTTCAACATTAATGACCAAATTTTTTGAAAAATGCCAGTCCGAGCCGGAGCACTGGAAAAAAATCTCGGACGGGGCTATCAAGCGTATTCAGGAAAAATATACCTGGGACTTATACGCGAAACGGCTATTATCCCTGTCCCGCATTTACGGATTCTGGAAATTTGTATCCAATCTGGAACGCGATGAAATACGCCGTTATCTCGAAATGTTTTACGGGTTAATGTTAAAACGCCTGGTTAAGGAATACGTGGAGTAGTTCAAAATTTACGCGATGATTCGCAGCAAGCATGTTATTTCACTGCTGCGCTTACAAATCATCACCCCAGTACGCGTTTCAATACCGATTTCAGTACGCCTTCGTATTTTTTCACAACCAATACGGAGGTTGGCGAATAGCGTGCTACTTTTTCCGGGATTTCTCCGAAGAGCATTTTTTTAAAAAACGGTTCCTTCGCGGCGCCGATCACCACCAGATCATAATCGCGGCTGGCTTTGGCGATACCGCCGGCAACGGATTTTGAACGGATCAGCTTTTTCGACTGTTCGATATTTTGATCCATCAATGCCAGCGTTTCATCCATGCGTTCCTGAGCCTGCGCTTCTCTGGCCGCCCCGTTCTGCTCGGGGAAAATATAACCTGCCGTTACGGCCATTTTATTATATTTTGCGATGGCGCCTAAAATACCCGCGGCAAGTTTCGCATTCGGTCCGCCGGCGGTCGGTAACAGGCAGCTTCTAAAAACTGCCTTATCACCCTGTTTCAAAACCATTAAATCACAGGTGGCATAACGAATGATCGTATCGGCAACTTCGCCGAATATCCGGTCTCTGGCATTGGTAAAACCCTTCCAGCCCATCACCAGAGCGGAAGCTCTGTGACGTTCGAGTGCGGCCAGTATGCCGTCGGACGACTGATGTGCAATCACCACATCGGTTTCCAGATCGATACCCTTTGATTTTGCCTGTTTCTGGGCTTTATTTAAAAAAGCTTCTTTATGACGGGCAAAACGCATCCCCTCGTGAATCGGAATTTGTCGGGGTACCTCAACCACGCTGATGGCAATCAGCCGCTGATTACGCTGCCTGGCCACCGGATAGGCAAAATTCAGCAGCATTTCAACCGTATCCGGATTATGGAGGGCAACGACAACGGAAGGGGTAACATCCTGCAACATATTTGTGGTGCCCGGCAGCAAAACCTGGGGTTCCATCACCGCGGCGCGCTTTTCAAAAACGGCGTAATATAAAAGCAATCCGAAAGCGATCCAGCCCGCCGTCACGTACCAGGCCAACGGCTGAAACTTAAACTGATACAGGGCCAGAAATACATTCAGCGTAAAACCGAGCAGCGGTACAACCGGATAAAAGGGTACTTTGTATTTACGGGGTATCTCCGGATATTTTCTGCGCAATGCAATTACCGACAGATTGACCATTGCAAAGGTAAGGAGAAATATTAAACTGGCCGCCGATCCGACCACCTCTATAGGCAGGGTAAGGGCCATTAAAATTAAAATAGCACCTGTTGTAAAGATGGCAATGTATGGCGTCCGGCGCCTTGCATGGATATCGGACATGCGTTTCGGCAGCCATAAATCGCGCCCCATGGAAAAAGCCACACGCGATGCGGCCATCACGGTGGCGTTGAGTGCGGACATGGTAGAGAGCAGACCGCCGAAAACAATCACCGCAACACCGAAAGCGGGCATAAACTGTTCGGCCGCTTTAACAATAGCCGTTTCTTTGAATTTGCCCAGAAATTTCCAGGTTTCTTCCGCGCCGCTCTGAATGGCGCCGAGTGAAACGAACAGGATCAGCAGGTAAATGGTTACGGTGATAGCCAAGGAAATAAAGGTAGCCCGCGGAATATTCTTTTTGGGATCCTTAATTTCTTCGGCCACCGTTGCGATAAGATCATATCCCTCGAACGCAATAAAGGTTAATCCCATCGCCACAATAACGCCGCCGAATCCTTTCGGTAAAAAGGGCACAAAATTGGATAAAGCGGAATCCGGTCTTGCAAAAATCTGCTGAAAACCGAAATAGATAAAAATGATTAAAATGATAATTTTCGATATTGTCAGGATGTTCTCTGCCTTGCCGGTCACTTCCGCCCCGCGGACATTGAGCATAATAAACAGACTGCTGATGATTACAGTAACGACAAGAATGGCCGAGTGCTCACCCACCAAGCCAACAACCGCTTCGGTAAAAAACGGCATATATTTTTCGAAAAACTCCCAAAAATATCCGGCAAATCCCAGAGCATACAAACTGCAGGCCACGGTGTAGGCAAACCATAACATCCAGCCGGCCACGAAACCGGTAGCCCCTGGAAAGGCCATGCGAACGAATGAATAACCGCCGCCGGCCCGCGGTATTGCTGACGCCAGTTCGGCATAGGCAAAGGCAGTTAACAGGGTTACCGCACCGTTTAAGGCAAAGGCCAAAAGCGAAGCCGGTCCGGCTTCACCGGACGCTATTCCGGTTAACACAAAGATTCCGGCGCCGATCATAGCGCCGATGCCGATCATTGATGCATCGAACAGTCCCAGGTCTCTGGCAAATGTAGGCTGACTTTGCGCAGGTGAACTTTTTTGATTAGCCACTAATAATCCGTTCTTGTTGTTAAAAACAAATGATACTTCTTTTAATCCTGAAAGACCGAAACATAATAAATTACAGTAAAACAAAAAAGAAAAGATTTCAATTTATGATAAGAAAAATAGGGGGTATACCTTAAATCCGGTAATATGAAACATCCCTGTTTTAGCAAACACACAAAAGCATGACTAAATATACAAAAGCCGTTTTTTAGTTAGTAAAGCAAGCCGCCCTCCCCACGCGCCGTGCCTGACGGCAGGCAGGTGAAAAGGGGCAGGGGGTGGGGATTTTAAACAGATGAAACATCCATGATTTGGCAAACACACGAAGGCATGATTAAAAAGACCCCCCACCCCTTCGCCCCTCCCCCGATTCATCGGGGGAGGGGTTGGGGAGGGGGCTCTTCTCCCACTCCCCGCCAAGGCGTGACGCAGGGTGGGGATTTTAAACAGATGAAACGATAAACGTGTAGAACATTGATTCTTATTCCTGCCAAATTCATGAATCAACGTAACAGTAACATTTTCCTGCTCACAACATTTTGTGTGGTGAATAATTTATATATGTAAATACCGCTCGCCGCCGGTTTGCCATGTTCATTCAAGCCGTCCCAGAACAGGGTATGTTCTCCTGAGGGGCGAACGCCGGAAAACAGATTTCTTATCAGTTTACCGGACGCGTTGTATATTTCAATACGTACGTCAGAGAGCGCAGGCAAGGCATATCGGATCGTCGTGCCCGGATTACCCCAAAAGGGGTGGCTTCCGCCAAACGGATTTGGATAATTTTGAAACAATCTAAACTGCGATGCTGCCGATACAACCGGATTTTTTATATCCGAAATAATCGATAAATCGGAGTAAATATTGATATAGCCTTCTTCCGATCCGACTAACAAATCGAGTTGACCATCCGCGCCCCAGTCGGCAACTTCAATTCTGGCAAATGCATTGACCTTTAAAAGCAGCCGCTGACGGTCGGAAAATGCAGGATTGCTTTCGGAACCCCGGTTCGGATAGAAATAGACATATCCTTCATTCTCACCGACCAGTAGATCTTTTTTGCCGTCACCATTCATATCAACAAATTCAGGATGACTGTCGTTGTGCCGGACGTTGGCCACGATAAACGATGACTTGAATACCGGATCATCATTCCTGCCGGTATTAATGAACACATGGATATTTTCCCTTGCCGAGCCGACAATCAGGTCTTTTTTGCCGTCGCTATTCCAGTCGGCAACCACAGGCGCGGCAAAACCGCCGACATCTATTTCAACTCCGTCTGCGCTTATGCGTCCCGCACTTTTCAGTACCGGATTTTTACCTGAACCGTTGTTCAGATATAACCAGACCCGTCCTCTGTAATCGCCGACAATCAAATCCGGATCGCCGTCCTCATCCCAGTCCGCAACCTGCGGATTAGAATTGACACATCAGACATTGCCGTACTCAATGACGGCATTGTCCGCTTCCATTAAAACCCGTTCGCTATTAAATACAGGGTTGGCCGTAGTTCCCGAGTTGCGATAGTAATATATCTGTCCCTGAAAATGGTGACCGACAATCAGATCCTTATCCCCGTCACCATCCCAGTCCGTAAAGAGCGGGCTGGTGCCATGTTTATTTTGTAAGTCTTCACCGAAGTACTGCACGCGTATAAAGTTATCGAATCCACCCGGATCCTGCCCAAAAGCAGTACTCCAGCCAAACATGGTCAGGCTTAGTGCGGCTATTGCGATTATTTTAAAAAACATGAAGATCACCCCTCATTCGATTCGTGTAAAATGATTAATCAAACCATTAACTCTAAAATATAAATAGCGGTATGCTAATTCTCTAAAATTTTTATAACATTTTGATAATTGGGTAGAATAAAAACCAGAATATATTTTTCAGGGAATGCGTGCCTTATTCTTCTTTACTGCGAATCAATTTGTTGAAATAGGCTTCGATTAATTTTTGATAATCGCGGTTATAGCCTTCATTCAGGGCGCGCCGCAGGGCCTCTTCTATCGCTTTTTTATCCAAATCCGTTAAATTGCGCAGTTCACCTGGATCTTTTGCCAGATACGCTTTCGCTGTTTCCGCCTTGCGTTTTTTCGAAAACTCTCTTTCCCGCACTGATTTCTGAGCATCGAGCATGCGCGAAAGGATCTTTCTTTGCCGTTCGATCGTTTTGCGGTCTACATTATTTTTAATGAGATCTTCAACCACTTTTTCCATTTCCGCCGCAATCTCATTCATGCGGCCCAAAACATCCTGCCTGTTGCCCATGCCCTTCTGCATGCCTTCCATGGCTTGCTGCAGGGCGGCCTGTTCCGCGGCCAGTCGTTTTCGGCGGGCCTGCTCGCGCATCATCAGACTGCCCTGATTGCCCTGCTTTTGCAGCAGACTCATTGTCTGCTCATTAATCTGTCCCTGCTGACCGGCCATTTGTTGTAACTGTTCCAGAAACTGATTGAAACCGGTACCGGACTGAGACTGAGACAGGCTGGACATGGATTCATGCATCATTTGAATACTCTCATTTAATCCGCCAAGCGCTTTTTCCTGATTCGATGCCGAGGCGCCGCGATTACGCTCCGATAGGTTACTGAGGCTTTGATCCATATTGCGCATACTTTTGGCCATCGACCTGCTTAATTCGGGATTGACAAAAAAGGTTTCTTTGGAAAGCTGCACCAGATCGGATATCAGATTGCGGAAATTATTTTTTAATTGCGCCTGCTCTGCGGCAATATCTTTAAAACCACTGCTGTAATCGGAAGAGCGCTGTGTTTCGCGCTGCAGTTTTTCCTGTTCGTGGGAAAGTTTGAGCATCTTTTGCATGGCGGAGGCCATTTTTTGCATAACCTGTTGCTTGTTCTGATTCATCATTTGAGACTGGGCCTGTTGCAGTTGATTTTGAATGCCGGCAAAATTTTGCCTTAATTTTTCGGAATGCTGACCGGCTTGTTGACGATTGTTCTGTTCCAGACTCTGCTGCATTTGCCCCATTTCGTTCTGCAGGTCTTCCGCACCAATCTGCTGCCGCGCTGAATCCAACTGCTGCATCGTTTCCTGAAACTTTGCCACGCGCGGTTCCCTGAGCATCGATTCCAGGCTTTTTTCCAGGTTGTTCAGTTTTTCAGCCTGTTGCTCCTGCTGTGCCTTCAACTGTTCATATTCACCTTCATCGGGCTCTAATTCCTTATTGAGCTGCTCGCTGATTTTTTCCTGCTGTTCCTTTAGTTTCTTCGCCTTTTGAACCAGCTCATCCATGCGTTGCTCCAGTTGCACCTGCTTCAGCAGTTCCATTGTCCGCTCGATGCGCTCTTTAAAGACTTCCTGATTCAGCTTGAATTGCTGCATGGCCTGCCGGATATTTTCCTGATCCGGTTTTTCCAGCGCCTCCTGCAAATTTTGCAGAGATTCCATCATTTCCGGCGTAATCACTTCTCTGAACAATTCCTGCAACTGACTGTATTTTTCAAGAATCTCTTCACTGATAAGATTGTTGGCGTCTAATTTATTGACAAGCTCTTCGATGTTTTTCTGTATTTCCTCGACTTTGTCCTGTAATTCTTTTTGCTTTTCCAGGGCGCTTTCGAGCTGTTGTTTCTTCTCCCAGTCCAGTTTACTTTCCCGCTTCAATTCACGTTGAATTTCTTCCAGCGATTTTTTAAGCTCTTCCGACTCTTTGTTAACCTCTTCCAGATTATCTATTTCCTCGGCTTCTTTTTCAGCAAAGGAATCAAAAATCTCATCCAGCGAAGGAAAGCGAATATAATAGGTTTCGCTCTTTCCGATACCCGGCCCGGTAACCGAGTTGTTGTCCTCGACATGCGCGTAATACTTAATGCCGTCGTTAAAAGCCAGGGGCAGCTTGTTGAAATCCCAGTAATGGAAAATTTCAAAACGATTATCAGATTGGGCTTGCAGGGGCAGCACAATATGCTGCCAGTTCGTATCGGTAGCCGTTTTTGATTGTCGCAGAAATTTATAATAGAGCTTTACCCTGCCAATGCCGAAATCATCACTGCCCTCCATCTTCAGACGAATGGCGGCATCCAGCTGAATTTCAACATCTCTGCCCGGTTCGGTAATTTCGATAAAGGGCGGATTATCCGGCAACAGAGCTATTTGATATTCGATTGGATTCTGATTTTGCAATCCCTGTGTATCGTTTAAGATTATGGAATAATTGTCATTTTGCCGGATCTGAAATTGTCCGTTCAGCAGTTCGCCCCGTATATCAGAAGGTACGGTTTTTCCGGATTTGAACTGTATTTGGGCCGACTGCACGGCGTGATTGGTGCTGACCTTAAGACGGACAATCGTTCCCGCTAATGCTGCTATATCCCCGATATTTCTGTCCGGAAACTGCCGGGGCAAACCCGAGTAAGCGGGCGGAATCAGCTCCACATCCAGGGTTTCGATCATTGGTGGAATGCGCACATCAATGGTAAACTGTTCCGAAAATATGGTATTTTCATACTGCCGGCTGTCCATGGGCACACCACGTATCTGGTAGGACTGGGATTTAATTATATCCTTAATTGCGGCTGAATAAGTGCTGTCCTCCAAATTCATCTCCAGTACGCGGGATACGGACGGATTATCCGGTGTCCACAGATACAAATAGCAGGCTTCGAGCAGCGGCCCCCTGTAGCGGGCGTTTAAGGTAAGCGACTGTCCTTTGGTTATCTGTGTATCGCCCGGCTCGACGACAAACCGGTAAGCCGGTAAAATCTTGTATTCATTAGAGGGATTCAACAAGCGCTTGCTTGCATGCAATAGATCATTGTACATCAATCCCGTCAGCACAATAAAACTGATCAGCACTACAACGGAAAGAACAGGCGCCGGTAAAAATGATTTTATTTTCAGTATCGCGGAGAAATTCCGGTTCCTGAATTGCGCCAGATTGGATTTAACCGCTTCACGATGCAGCGCGTCTGAAGTATTTTCATCAGGACTGCGCGAAACCAGTTGATAAGTGTTGACCAGGCGGTCTTTAATTTCAGGATACATTCTACCGATCAACCCGGCTGTTTGGCTGAGATCGGAATGTTTTTTTAAAGCAATGAGCCGTTTAAGCGGATAAAATAAAAACTTGAACAATAAATACGAAATCAGGACAGTATTAATCGACAGCAATCCCCAGCGGGTTATTTCGGAAAAATAGACCAGATTATCAGCAAGGGCAGCGCTCAGCCAGATGATAATTAAGATCAAGAGTAAGAATAAAACACTGCCTGTCAGTTCGAACAGTAACTTTTTTTTACCGAAACGGTAAATCTTGTCTGTTATTTTTTGTTCTTCTTTTTGCATGGTTTTAATTTAATATGGCGTATAATAAGATATTCAGCGCCATTTTTAGCGCTTTGGAACGCACATCGGGCGGATCGTTGTGAATTTCCGGATCTTCACAGCCATCACTGATGTCGGTATTCAGACTGTAAAAACATACCAGACGATCCTCATAAATCAATCCCAGCCCCCTGGGCGGTCCGCCGTCATGTTCGTGAATCTTTGGCAATCCTTTGTCAAACTGATAAAAAATATGATAGATTGTGTGAGAAAACGGCAGATCGACAAATTCGAGTTCCGGAAATACTTTCTTCATTTCGCGGCGAAATGATTGATCCATCCCGTAGTCATCATCGGCGAAGAGAAATCCGCCGTTTATTAAATATTCACGCAGGGCATGTGCTTCCCTTTCAGAAAAATGAATATTGCCGTGTCCTGAAATATAAGCGATCGGATATTGCCTGAATTCCGGATCCAAAATTCGGTAAGCCGCCTCACGATCCGTAACTTCGAGGCCCAGCACATCTTCTGCTTTACTTAAAATATTCTTCCAGGTGGTTTTATTTCCGTACCAGTCTCCGCCGCCGTCATATTTGATGCGCACCGGCGTGACTTCCTGTGCAAAAATCGGTTTCAGCGCGAACATAATCAACGCAAAAATAAGATATCGTTTCAAAGCCGCTTCCCTCTTCATTTGATCTTTTCGGGCTTTTCTTCGTTTACAATGCCTTTAGCTGTTTTATTACTTATTATTTTTATTTATTAAAATCAAATTTAAATTAATAACCTGTCTGACGTTCATAAGTTTCAATTAATTTAAACGGCACCAAATAAATGATCTGCGTAAATTCATTACTAATCCAAAACGTTAAAAACTTTAATGAGATAGCCGTATAAAGGTTTGATAAAAAAAATCCCGGAATGACGAATCATTTCGGGAAGACAATTTAATACTATTTGAAATCAATTTATATGATTCTCAATAAGATCATGCTTGCCATGGTAACCGCACCGATCATCTTTATGGAAAGCCCCCCAACTCTGCCCAGAAATGCACCGAATCCTGAAAGCAGACTTTGTTTCACATTAGAATTATTAATCAGCTCTAATATAAACGCCCCGAGAAAAACGCCGATTGAAGAACCGATGATGACGCCTAGCAACGGTGAAAAATAGGTACCGCCGATAGCACCGATAACCCCGCCGAATATCGCTCCGAAAATGCCCCACTTTGACGATCCGTATTTCCTGGCTGTAAATGCGATTAACAGAAATTCAACAAATTCGATGAACAGCACAACGCAAAATATTATGATAACAAAAGAAACGGTAATTTCACGGAAGCCGGTACCAACGCCATAGAAAAGACTGCCGAGAGCGATGAGAAAATTACCGGGAAAACCATAAAAATTAGAAAACACGGAAAATACGAGCACTGAAACCAATGCAATATCCAAAACCGTATGCATAATGATCTCCCTGTTTATAACGAGGTGGCATATTCGTATCTGCGTGCACGGGTATTCAGGTTTAACTTGGAAAGCTCGGAACGTACGATAAACCAGCCTACTTTAGTATAACCGTACTTTGCTGTATTGAGCTCTTTTTTAATTTTAAACGCCCCATAGGAGGGATTTTCACGAATAATCATTCTCAGTTTTTCATCGAGACTCAGGTCAGCCGGATTTACCTGTTCTTTTTCTTCTTCTGCGATAACGGCTTCAGAGGTTTCTTTACGTTCTTGTTTTTCCCCGGAACCTGTAGTTTCCTGTTCCGGCTCGGCTTTCGGCAGGGATATTTCTTTTGCCACCGGTTTTCCCGCTGCCTCAAGCATTTCAAACTTATTTATAGCTTCATCTACCGTATCGTAGACATCGAGAATATGATGAAACTCCAGTAATTCGAAAATCTCATACACATCGGGAACCATGCGTACCAATTTTAAATCGCCGCCGTTCTCCCGGATTGACTTAATTTCACTGATGAAAATACCCCAGCCGGCGCTACTGATATAGTCGACATTACCCAGGTCGATAATAATATAGAAACGACCTTGCTTTAACAGTGAATCCAAAGCCCGTTCGAGTTCGGATGAGGTGGTTGTATCGATGTACCCACCAACTTTAATGATTGAAATGTGATTCCGGCTACCGGCGATCTCGGTTGAGACCTGTATTCCTTCCATTCAAGCCTCCTTTAAAGGAATTCAATTAATCAGGCGCTGCCCTCTTTATCCTTTGACAACGATTCTAATAATTCTTTTTTTGTAATTACTTTCTTTTGGGCTAACTTTTCCCGGATTTTTAATATTTTATCATCTTGTTTTGAATCTTTGGGTTTTATTTTTGCCCGGATTTTTCTGTTAATTAGTCCGATCTGATTGATTGCCTCTAACAAGTTATTGTAATTACCTAATTTATTGTCTTTTTCAAAATAATTCAACAAATCTTTGACATTTGCATAGATATCCTTCTGTTCTATCTCTTCTATATGATAGTCTATAAAGCCGAAAATCTCCTGAACTTGCTCAAATACCTGCTTTATATATCCCAGTTCTTTCAGCATCGGATGTTTTAGGATAATTTTCAGTATTAAATTAATTTTTTTTATGTCCGGCCCGATCTGATCGCTCTGATGCAGACTTCTGATTTTCTGTACAATTACCTGCAAATCATCATCAACGAGTGAAAAGAATTTTGAGATTTTCTTCTGGTCAATGCTGCCGTTTACTTGTTCGAGGAGTTCTTCTTTAGTCGGCGTTGCTTTTCTTATTTCGGCTTCAACTTCAGGCTCTTTTTCCTTTTTTGTTTCTTTTTCTTTTATTTGCTTTTTCTCCGCAGCCGGCTGCGCCTGTCTCTTTTTCTCTGATTTTTTCTTATCCGGTTCGGGCAGCGTCTGTTGCTGATCGGCGGATTTAACTTCCTCTTTGGATTCAAAATAACGCGCCGGTTTATGCATCATTTTACCTGGTGATTTATCAGCGCTTGCTGCTTCCAAACCCGGTTCCGGTTTGTCGGCACTTTTAATAATTTCTTTTTTGACCGGTTTTGATTCATCCGGTTTCGGAGGCGGCGGCATCTGTTTGGAATGCTGGTTGGCCTCGTCTTTCTTACCTCCGCTTACCTGTTTTTCCGCAGATTCAAAATTTAATATAACCTGGCCATCCAGTGTCAGCAGCGGCGTACCCGGTTGCTTCAGACGCTTTTTTCCGCCTTTTTCAATAAATTTGCGACGTCGTTCTTCGGTATTCAGGCGCATTTTTACCAGTTCATTGTAAAGGCGGTTATCATCGATTTTGGTATTGCCGTATTTATCCCCGCGCAGTTCATGACAGATGCGTTTCGGGCCATAGTCCGGATGCTCGCGGATAATGTCAAATAATTTTGCTTTGGTCTCTATGGACAGGTGTTTCTTTTCTATGTAATCCTGTTCTTCCAAATACTGCTTTAAACCGGCGATCCCCTTACGGTCGATAATATTTTTATGTTTGTAGTAAAAATGCGGGGATACGCGTAATTCTTCCAGTGCGTCTTTAACGGTTTTACCGTTATCGATCATATTCACCAGTTTTTCATGTACGCGCAGTATCACTTCGCTCTGCATTAATTTTTCTTTGATTGAAACAAAAGTGATGTCATCATTTTGCTGCGCCCCGCCGGTGAATGTTTTTATGTCGCTGTTAATGCTTTTGACAAACTCTCCGACGTCCAGGTGCGCATTATCGCGAATGGCATCGAGGAAACGTTCTTCGCGGTAGAGCTCTCTTTCAATATTCATTGCCTCGGTGATACCGTCGGTATAAAGCACTAAAATATCATCTTCCTGCAGGCGAATGGAATCGGTTTCGATTTTCCTGTCAAAAAGCGTCAGATCCGGTAACTGGATACCTACAGGAAATCCCGATGGATTCAAATAGTAGGTTTGCCTGGCCGACCGGCGGTAGAGGATCATAGGATTGTGGCCGGCGCTGGCATAGTGAATAATCCGGTTGCGTGAATCGAGGATAAGATAAAACATGGTAACAAACATACCGCGTTTCATATCATCGGCAACAAAGCGGTTAACCTTTGCCAGTACATCGGCCGGATTCTTATTCCCGCGGGATTCAAGGCGCAATGCCGTACGGATCATTGTCATAATCATCGAACCGGGCACGCCTTTACCGGCAACGTCGGCCACACAAATACCAATCGTATCTTCATCGACATCAACAAAATCAAACAGGTCGCCGCCCACCTCCTTGGCCGCCTCATAATAGGAAGCTATTTCATAACCTTCTACATGGGGAAAATCACTGGGAAGCAGCATTTGCTGAATTTCCTGGGCAACCTGCAGCTCTTTCTGAAGCTTTTCCTGTTCCACGAGAGTAACCTGCGCCTCGCGGAATTTATTGGTCATTTCATTAAAGGCCTGGGCAATTTCACCTAGTTCGTCGGAAGCATCGATGTCGATTTCATCCTGATCGACCTTGCCGCGCACAACCTGCCGAACCCAGTCGGCCAGACTGTGGAAAGGCATCAGGATTCGATGAATGAGGAAGAAAGCGCTTAAATAGCCAATGATCAGTATAACGGTTAAAATAATGGCCAGGCTTATCTTTTTATTATTGCTCAGATCGGTCAGTTTCTGTTGATCGATCCAGACATGGACATACCCCAGAATATCGCCGCCGCCCATCAGGTCTTCCCTGATCTCCGTACTCAGGTCAAATACGGCCAGCGAATCATTTACGGGATATTTATAAATGGATACCTGACCAATGGTATCGACTAATGCCGCCCGCGCAGGGATCGTATACCGGCCAAGAGAATCATATTTTGCCGGATTAGCGACAGCTATAACTGCACTGTCTTCATCTACAATGTAAACTTCTTCTATAATATTTTTATAGTTATTTTTAAGCGAGCGGGATTTTTCGGATAAAAGAAAATCCAGACCGTTTAACATGTCATTGATCGCATTGTCGGCAAGCGATCGCGTTCCGGAGGCCGTGGCTCTGAACACTTCATCCTGGACATCGCTGTTAACGCTGAAAAAAAGCGGTGCGAAAATAATCACACAAACGAGGGTGAAAATGATCGATGCAAAAATCGAGTATTTAACGCGCATATTCAGCGACTGCCAGCGCTGCATCAGGGCCGATTCCCGCAAATTTTCGCGATATTTCGTTAAGCGCATCTCATTGCCGCGTTCGGTAACCGAATACTGGATATCATCCATCAGCTTACGCATCATTAGGATGCCCAGTCCGCCCCGTTTACCGATATCCACATATTTGGCCAGATCAGGCGTGTTGGCCTGACGTATATCATAACTCTTTCCCTTGTCGACAATAATTATCGTCAGACTGAGACGGCGGATAATTGCTTTTATGGTGATCTCACCGTTTTTGATATCGCGGTAACCATGACGAATGACATTGGTACAGGCCTCATCGATCACCAGCTTGAATGAGTTTACCAGCTTGTCTTCATAGCGGTATTTTTTGCCGATGTGCTCGATAAATTCGCGCACCTGCAAGAGGTAACTCATCTGTGCCGGAATCGTTATTTCTTCTTTTTTGACATTTTTGAACATTTAACTCGTCCGTGTTTGATTATTTTTGACCTTTCAGTCGCTCCCGGGCTCCTCTTATTGCGGTCAGTACTTTTTTATTATATGGGTAATCCTGCAGTATTTTTTCCCATATCTCAATAGCTTCTCCGTACTTGCCAAGCAAGAATTTATCCACACCCTGTAAATAGCGTTTCTCTGCTTCCGGACTCATTTTTTCCTGGTCGCCGGCAGTTTCTATTTTTGCCCGTTCGTAATACTGGCGAACCAGTTCGTTATCCGGATCAACATTCAGAGCTTCTTCGAAGATGGAAAGCGCCTGCTGGAATTCACCGATATCAAACAATTCCAGACCGCGTTGAATATTTTCAGTCAGCCTGATGCGCTCAGCGAGCGTGGCTATTTCACGTTGAATCTCCGCGTCGTCACCGCCTAAAATACGAGCATCACCTAAAAGTCGCAAGGCCTCCGAATAATTACCGGCCTGGAATTCCCTTCTGCCCTGCTGGATAAGTCTGGACGTTTCTTCACTTATCCGGCGCTCGGTGGTATTAATGGCATTGATAATCGTTTCATTATCCGGATCACGTTCCAGGGCAATGTTGAATTCTATCAAAGCCTCGGTGAACTGGTTATTTTGCAGATAGTTCCGTCCTTTTTCAAAATGCTCTGTTACAAACGCTCGGTCACTTTCGGCACGATCTTTATCCAAAGCCTGCTGTACGGCGCTTGACTGCCGTTCGTCGAATTCTTTCTGCAGGAGCGCTTCCGATGAATCGATCATCACACGGGCCCGGTTGTTGTAGGCATCCTGCAATAATACCTGACGATACTCAACCATAGCATCCAGATAACGTTCTTCTTCAAAGTATTCTTCTCCCTGCTTCAGATGCTCAGCGATATAACGCTGCCGGTCTGCTTCTCTTATTTCGGCAATAATGCGTTCTTCTTCAGCCTTTTGTTCGGCGGCGACAATTTCGAACATCTCATCACGATTGCGGCCAAAATTCACAGATAATGAAAAACGGTGTACCGATGAGAATACATCAGCATAAGGACTGCTTCCGAATGCATAATCAATCTGAAAAATGCTGTATTGCGTACCGGCGCCGAAGGTTAATCCTTTGCCGTCGAAACCGGCGCGCAGCATGCCCATTTCCCTGAAACGGTATTCCAAACCAAAATGAAGCAGTAAATCTCTTTTTTCAGAATAATCGAAATCCATTAAAAAGTTGAGCCGATTTCCTTCACCCATCAGATAAAGTTTTCTTAGAATGCCCAGACGCACTGTTAACGGAAATTCATCAATAGCTTCGCCCTCATTAACCTGCGGAGCAAATAAATTGCGCAGACTCAGACCGAAACTCCAGTCCCGCAAAAGCACCGAGGTAAAGATTTGCGGTTTGTACATCATACCGAAATCCAGCCCCACCCCCGTATCGACCAGATCGCCTTCTTCCTGCAAACTGTTCCAGCCGCGACGGATTACCCGAACGCTAAGCCCGCCGGTAAAATCCCAGGGCAGTTTTTTGGCGTAGGAAAAAAATCCGTGGTATTCCTCAAAAGTAAAATTGCCCAAATCATTGCCCAGGATATCGCGCTGCGTAACATTGCCGGTGCCTATCCTGCCGACGCCGATTCCGAAGGTACCCAGGTTTAAGGTCGGATATGCATAACCTAAAAAGTCGTACATCGTACCCTCGAAAAGCGTGGTATGAAAGAAGGTGACGCTTTGCTGATGGACAAATTCCAGACCGGACGGATTCCAGAACACGGCGGTGGGATCATCGGCCATCGCCGTAAAAGCCTGACCCAGACCAAGCGCTCTGGCGCCGAATCCCATTTTAATATTACTTTCCGTTCCGGCCTGACCTTCTTCGGCATAATTCATCTGCGTGGCGAGCAGCACTATTAAAAATGCCGGACAAATTATTTTTATAAAATCACTGCGCATGATTATTCTCTCGTTTATTTTATGAAAGCGATCTTTGTTATATATCTTTTGGCCGACTGACCGTTTTGCGGCTTAATATCGATGGTGCCCAGATAAACACCGTTTAAAACAATATTACCGCGATCATTCTTTCCGTCCCAGCGTACCAGATTTTCGTACAGACCCCCGGGCAGGTCGCTGCCTTCCCAACTCCAGACCAGCTCACCTAACAGGGTAAAAATACGTATCTGCACATCCGAAGGATTTTCGAGACGGAATTTAATCCATGTGGAGGGATACTGTCTGCCGAAGGGATTGGGATAATTGTAAAAGGCGTCTTCCGGATCTTCGGAAACAATAGTTAAGGGTTCCGACTCAAACGCCCCGCTCTGCGTGATATTGACACCGCTGCTGTCGATAATATCCAGGGCGGTATTTTCATCGTAGTCATAAGCGAAAATATTTCGCAGTACGGTCCGGAATCCACGGTTTACCGCATTGTCCTGAAATTCGGCAATGATTACCATGGTATCGATGTCGCCCGCGGGAATTACCGCCGTTTCGCTGAAATTCAGCCACAACGGATTATCGGTGGTATCGGTAAACTGATAATCGATATATGCATCGACACTGCGAACTGATTTTGGTTTCGCAAGTAACGATGCGGCTTCGCTGTAATCCACCACGCTGAGTGTATTCAACATACTGACCAGAGATTTGGAATTCAGTTTATTCTCTTCAATCAGCGCACCAGTGCTGGTAAAGAATTCAAGGTTCACCCCTTTAACTTTCAGACTTTCATCGTAATTAGCATTTGAAATTCTGAAGGCCAGAAGCGGTCTGTTTTGATCGCCCTTGCTGAACTGTTTCTGTGTGATCAGATTATTGAGCACATTCACTTCAACTGTTTTCTGTCTGACCCGCACCGGAATGCCAACAATACCGGAATCGGCGGCGATGTCGGCTTGTTCGCCGATATTTTCATCCAGCGGCAGCTGCGTAAATTTCAGGTTCAGACTAACCGTCACGTTTGTATCACGCGGGGCTTTGATTTTCCAGCTCAGCGTCTGGCCGTATCCGGTAAATGATTTTTCCCAGCTACCGCCGCCATCCAGGGTGAAGCCCAGCGATTTTATCGAAGAATCGAGCGCAACCCTGCCGATACCGGTGATGGCTGCATAGGGCAGCGGGCCTGTTTTTGCAGAGGAATCGGGTTTCACGCGGACCTCGATGCCCTGTCCGCGTGAGATTTCCTTAGAGCGGTTAACAAAATCGGGCAGTAACCTTGGATTGGTCAAGCTTAAGCGGGCCTTTTTCTGAATCGTTACAATTTCTTCATCCACCGCGGCGGCGGTCACGGTTTTGCCGCTGTTGGCATCCGTTCCGTAGAGCATTGCGCGAATAGTATCGGCGCCGGTTCCGCTGTATTGAGCAGGAACAGACATTTGCAACTGGGCTTCGTTATTTTGATCCAGTGGAATATTGACCGTATTCCCGCCCAAACCCACGGATGTTTCGATCAGCGCCACCGGATTGATCAGGTCGCTGATCAGGTTTGCCGACAGGCTGTACTGAAATGTCTGCCCCGTGGAGAGTGTTTGCGGCGCCTCAGAGGCAGCCACTTCGATTGAAGCGGCTTCTGTCAGGTATATTTGTTTCTGAACGGATTCATTCTGAACGGCAGCCGCTTCGAAGGTGTTTTCATCCATGGGCAATTCATCCAGAACAACGCTGAAAGCCGCATTTGCGGCGCTTGCCGATGTTGCAGCCTGCATGAGCTGCTTAATACTGGTAAATGTTTCACCGTCTGTCTTCTTTGTCGATCCCATCGATTCTCCGCCGGCCGGATTTGCCCCGGATGCAAACGTTTCGCTGAGGGCTTTGCTCTGTGCCGCGTTAACTTTCAACCACCAGTAGAATGCGGTATCGGCATTGAATGAGCGCGTCATATCATCTGAAAAGCCCAGCGTATCGATCAGCGTGAACATGTCTCCGGTTTCAATCCGGGCGAGGCCTTTACCGACGGCCTCAGCACCGTTGACACTCAGATTTTCAACAATCCCGCGCAGTTTAAACATCTGACCGTAGGCAAGCGTATCATCTGTTGCCCCGGACGGCTCGACGATGTCCAGACGCAGCGCCAGATTGGCTTTGGTTACCGCCTTCACATGCAGCTTCTGCGATATAACCTGTTCCGGTAATCCGGGGATGGTTGCGCTTTTAGCTCTGGCTACAATTGTAAAAGCACTCCAGTCCTGCGGTCTGTTGGGCGCCCGTAAATACCATTTAATGTCCGGATTATTTTGCTCATCAAGCGTCCGGATCAGAGTACTGTCGAGACTGGCAAATCCCTTGCCCTCCGGCAATATCAGTCGTGCCGAACGATCCGAATCAAGGGTCGGATCGAACAGAACATCGGCGCTGATCAATATGGAATCCTGCTCCGTGGATACGGTTAGACTGTCGGCGATCTGGACCTGATTGATGACATACCTGGAGGCGATTTCAATCGATTCGATATCTTTGATGCTTAGAGCGATTGTATCGGCCTGAGCGGTATCCTGCACGAAGGCCCAGGTCAGCGCATTTTCATCAAGATAGCCCGCGGCCTGGGCATCGGCGCGGACACGCAAAGTGCCCTCCAGTTCATAATCCGGGGCGGATACATCCCAGGTGGTAAACTCACCGGGTTTCAGGCGCCGCCGCAACGAATCATCTTCGGAAAAAATCAGTCCGCTGCCCAGCGTATCCAGTATCACATAGCCGCTTTCATTAACAGCTGCAGTTCCGTTGTTATTTAGTAATGCTTTAATTTTGAACGACTGCCCGGCAGCCCGAATGAGTGTATCCGAAACCGTACCGGCATGATCAAAACGCAGTACCAGTTCGGTTCTTTCCACAATCTGAAACTGCACATTTACCGAATCACGGCGAATTAAAACCGGTAAGCCGGAGTTGACATCTCCCGGCAATTCATTCTCCGCAATGGTAATTATTACGTTACCCATACCGCCATCGGCGGGCATCAGTAACGTATCGCGATACGATTGAGCACTGAAACCGCTGATGACATTTTGCGGGGTATTTTCTTCCCCGGTGTTACGGTTTCGTTTAAACAGGATGCCGTTACCGGCGGACATGCGGATAATACCGCTATCATCAAAACCTGCTTCGCCCAGATTGCCGATACTGGTACGCAGAACAACCTCCTGATAAGTCGAAACGGTTCGGTCGGACGCACCCTCCGGTTCCACAGGTTCGGTATTCATGACGATATGCGAACGCTTTAGTACATCGATCAGAAATCCATCCGACACGGTTTTGATCAGATCACCACTGTTCGCATCACGCGCCGTGACTTCAATGAATAGCGTATCCTCATCAGAATCCGGTACGGTGGGTGCAATCACCCGCCAGAAAACGGAATCGCTCTCTACGCCGTCAGTCAGACTCATGGTAGAGCTGTCTTTTACGGAGAAGCCGTCCGGCAGTAAAATCCTGGCTGTTCTTTCCGTCGGCGCTACCGGTCCGTTAAAATTAATATTACCACGTACCGTAAACTCCTGCCCGGTTGAGACGACACGATCCTGTGCTCCGGCGGGGGCCGTAATTGAAACGATGGATTGAATCATACCGGCATTTTCAACGCGCACCGGCATCCTGGCAAAGCGGGCTTCAGGTTCTGTTTTTACCGTCTTCATGATGTTGGAATCAATCGGCACATCCTGCATATAGATCTGCAGTGTATCGGATAATTGTCCGTTGGTCAGTGCGGTTGGCATTATCTGCCAACTGACAATCAGGGTATCCATATTGAACCGCCGGAATCCGTCGTCACCGCTTTGTACAAACTGAAAGTTAGACGGCAGGTCGAGACGCAGCCAACCTTCACCAAACGGTGAGCTGCCGGCGCGGTTCACTTTAGCCTGCAGGGTAAAGGACTGATCAATCGATACCACCGAATCCGTGGCACCCGGCGGCGCAGTGATTGCCGCGCTGAGCCAGAGCTGGGTGGGTTGCTGTACAATCACCGTTTCCAGATTATCCAGAGGTTGCTCGATTGCAATTGCCGCATCGGTCAAATCCGTCGCTGATTCGATCAGTGCTTTATAGATATTTTGTCCGACAAACTGCGCCTCCGCTTCAATGAGCGCAGATTGATTGGTATCCGGCGGAATATTGGAAAAAATTACAGATCCGGGCTGCAGCTCATTGCCCCGGTACAGGCGGATTACGGCATTTTTGATACTGTCCGCACCGAGATTGGAAACCTGCACGCGCAGATTAAATGTGGAATCGATGTTCACATAGGGCGCGTTCGGGGCCTGGGCATCTTTGACAATAATCAGCGAATCCAGCCGTATCCGCGCCGGTGTAATAACCAGTACCGAATCGCCGGCAGTAATGGAATCGGACTGAATGCTGACAGTTGGCCTGCGCATATCATTGAAGGTAACCTTTGGCAATGCATTAACCATACCGGTGGTTGCCTTACTGCTCAGGTTGAAATTAACAGGCCAGCTTACGGATTGACCACCCGATATCGTGGTATCATCAATGCCGCCGGAGGCGACCAGCCAATTACCTGACACATTTTCCGTATCCGTTCTGAAAAGATAACTGACACCGGTCAGATTGGCCTCGGACTGGCCGCTGTTTCTAACCGTAAAATTGATCGGAATATCAGTCTGTCCCTGGCGCACCTTTTGCGGACCGATATCAATCTGACTGAAAATCAACCGGGCGCCGCTGATCACGCGCAGCGCTCCGGATGCGATCCCCTCATTCTGGTAAGACTCGCCATTGATCAGTTCACCTTTAACCACCCAGCGTACGTCATAGAGGCCGCTATTAAAATCGTTCGGTAAACTGCGACTGCGATAAGTTATTGTTGTCGTATCCAAACCGGCTACGGTAAATTTTCCGGAAGCATATATCGGATCGATGCCCGAATTAAGTATTTCCAGATAGGTTTCATCGGCGTTCAAAACGACATCGGCCGTACCGCTGTCTCTGAATGCCGCGGTGAAGGTAACATTCTGACCGGCAACCACGGTATCGGGGGCAATAGTACCGCTAACCAATATGGCGTTACCGGAAGTAAGCACAAACATCTGATCAAAGACATTTGATACTTTAACGATATTACCGTTATCCAGACCGATCTGACCGTAAATTTCGGTTTCATTTTCCGTCGGGAAATTGTTATCAAGATCAAATCTGAATTTTAACTGATTGTTGCTTTCCTTTTTAAGCAGGGTCAGCGTATCCAGTCGTGTCAGATTTAATACGAAAGCATCACGGTCGCCGCTCTTGCCCGGTCCGGTAAAAATAAGCTTCGTTAAATCATCGGTTATCGAAATGGGTTCGCCGGTATTGGAAACTTTCATGACCACGATAATCGAATCCTGTCCCTGAACCACCTGATCGGAACCCTGAATCTGTACGGATGTGATCGAAATGATACCTTCGCCGTAGGCGAACTGCCCGGCATTAACCTCCGAGGCATAAACGGAATCGTTTGTCATACCATTCAGGTTAAGCATCAAATTATATTCGCCTTCAGGTATGGGCAGCGTAGTTTCCTCAAATATAAGTTCCGTGGTATCCGGGTAGGTCCCCAGGACTACCGGACTCTCCGCGGCCAGGGGTACAGAGTACAGCGGTTCCGATCCGTCGAGCGGCAGGATATCCAGATTGGTTTGATCGCGATTCAGATCGACCATGGCCTGTCCCAGATTTTCCACCTTAATTCTAAATTGAAATGCCGTGGTGTCGGACCAGGAGGCCGGATTGGTTTCCACCCACTTAATATCCGCAGGGCTCTGAATCAGGAATGTGCCAGGCTGACCGGAGCTGCCGCTGATCTTCTTGTCGGAGTTATTATCCAGTCCCGATATTTGCGCGTGCACGTTCACGGTTAAGGTATCGGCGCTGATTTGCGGGATAATCATCGAATAGATGAGCGTATCACGTAAAACACCATCCAGCATGTAGGGCGTGGTCCGGTTGAGCAACACCTCGGTAAATGATAATGCCGGCTGACCGAAATCCAGTTCGGCACGGGTAATTTCGGCCGGCGCCTGTCCGTTATTACGATAGTCAACATAGACGCGGGCATGATCCTGACCTTCGCTGACGGTGTCGGGATTGATCCAGACACTGAGAATTTCGATGGAGGCCGAAGTTTCAATCGTCAGAGTATCCGGATTTTGGGTTGCGGTTACAACTGTGTCACGACCGTCATTGACATCCCGGCCAACAATACGCGCCGTTGCTAAATAGTTGCCGCTGCCGGTTGTATCGCGTACATCGAGATCAAATTCAAAACGTCCCGACTTGCCGGTCTGTAAAATCAAAGGCAGCGACGGTGTGTTCTGGCGTGTGATCGAAAAACTGTCATTTTTATTTTCACCATTTAAAGTGAGATTAATTTGAACGGAATCGATTTGAGCGTCGGCCCGGTTCGGTGCGGCAGTATTGGTTACATAGGCGGTTGCGCGTAAATCGTTTTGTCCGGTTGAAGCGACCGATGGCTGCACGCTGACACTATCAATGACAATATCCGGGCGCAGTTGTACTATCCAACTATCATAAACAGCGGGATCGTTAACCGAATAACTGAGACCGCTGACTGACTCGGTGACGTCGAGTCTTGCGGACACGGTGTCCGGACCGGTCAGGGCATTGTTGCCGACCGTAACCGGCACCGTATAAATAGCCTCTATGCCGGCCTGCAAAATGCCTAATGGCGGTGTTATGGCGCCCTGGGTATAAGCGGTGCTGTCATTGGTCCTGAATACCAGCGTCAGATCATCGATTACCACTTCCGCATCGCTCTCATTGCGCACCCGCACCTGCACGGCAATATTTTCCTGACCGCGCGAGACATTAGCGGGCTCGGTGCTTACTGAAACAATATCGACCGCGGATTCCCCGGTATTGATCATCCAGGCCAGGTATTCCGTACTTTCACTGCTGCCGCTAAAATTCGAGTAGGCATCGTCATAACTGACCGTCGCATAGATTGTGTCATTACCGGTAGAAGAGTTTGCGAGCACATCGGTTAAAACCGTCACCGTAGTATCGCCCTGGCCGGCGATGGTAAAACCGAATGCAGGGTAGCTGTGATTGTATAAACCGATTTGTTCGTTCAGGACCAGATTGGTTACGACGGCAGGCGCCTGACCGTTGTTTTGCAGTGTAACCGAAACCGGGATATCCTGCTGTCCGCGGTTAACTACCGAATAGGTTGAAGTGATGGAACTGACTGTTACATCTGCCGGTGTGAAGACTTCCCAGGAATCGGTTACATCGGCGCCGTCGTCGGTTAAGGTGGAATCAAAATTTGCATTTACGTAATTCTGATCGCGGCCAACGGCGCGGGCATCCAGCGTCTGCACGCCCAATGCTGCATCTTCCGGCAAACTAAAGTCAAGACTGAAACGGCTCTGTGCCAATCCGGCAATTACCGTTGTCAGCTTCGGCGCAACCGCCGAAGGCAATCCGTAAGGCTCGATAATCAGCGAATCGAGAAGCAGGTCCGCTTCTCCGGTATTGCTCACCACCACAGAAATCGTTGTATCGGCACCCTGGCTGATCATTTCCGCTTCGGCAATAACCGAATCTATCCGGATACTTGCCGTCGACTGAATCACCAGCGAATTGGGCGCAGGCTGACCTGTTTCTTCATCATTGTAAGGATAATCATTTTCCGTACCGACCAGCACGAGTTCCAGGGCATAGGTACCCGGATCGAAAATGGTTTCCTTGCCTTTAAAATTAAGGGCGACATTTTCACTGTTACCTCTAATAGTTAACGGGCTAATTAGTTGGCGCGAGAAAGCGGGATTATCGGATGATTGCAGGCGGCTGCGGCTGGTATCAATATTCAGGGTCGCATCACCGGTATTATTAACCGTAACCGTGGGCTCCATATACTGTCCGGAAGAAATCGTACCAGGCCAGTTATCGACAATTTCTATGGTAACCTGTTCCTGAATCAGCCAGCTGTCGGTGGTATCGGCGCCGGCATCGGTGAGCAGATGTCCATCGTACGTATCCGTTGCATACCCTGTAGCGTTCAGCGAAGCCAGTCCCGTAACAACCGGTGTAGCATTGACATCGACCAAGAAATTCACCGTATCGCTCTCAGCCGGATCGAGTCGTTTGTCCGTTGCCTGAAACAGCGATTGCGGATCGTAGCTGCCCTTTGACATATTCAGACGTACGCTGTCGAGTTGCACCGCCTGTTGTCCGTCATTGCGCAGACGCACGACCACGGGAACATTTTGCTGACCGGTACTGACAGCGTCGAAATCCGTTTGTACCGAAAGCACCCGCAGGGCGCCGCTTCCCAAAATGCGCCAGTGATCATAAATTGCCGGATTGCTTTCGTGGTAATTCGTTTCACTGTTGATATCCTGATAACCAATTTCCACGCGGAATGTATCGGGACCAAGCGGAGCGTCACTGGCGACTTTGATTGCAAATGATAAAGTATCATTCGCACCGCCGGCGATATCAAAGGGGTAGGTCTGCTGTGGTGTCAGTGTATATTCAGCATTATAATCTAAGATTACACTATCCCGGCTGATGATCCGGGCCGTCGCTTCGCCGTTGTTAATAACTGCCGCCTTTAAGACATCACCGCTCTGCCCGCGCCGGACAACGGTATCGCTAAGCACAACGGCCGATAGTTGCAGGCTGGCCGCGGTTTGGACGGTCAGATCATCGCTCAGCGTCATTGTTGTATCAAAATCAGCGCCGTTTTCCGTACCTTTGAGAGACAGTGTTCCCGGATACTGCCCGCTGGTTAAAGTTAAAACACTTTCAGCAAAGGACAGACCGGTTGTGGCCTGCGCCTCCAGGGCCTGATTATTGGTCAGGTAAAAGTTTTGTCCACCGAATTCGAGCGTTGTTGAATCACTGTTCAAAACCACATCAAAGGGTCCGTCATTTTGAATGGAAACCGTAAACGCAACGCCCTGATTTTCGGAAACGATATCCGGCGTGTAGTCGACAAAGGTTAATTCGGCAGCCTGGGTTACAACCATGATATCCGTTTGGTCGGCGCTGCCGTCCTGCAGGTTGGAACCGGTCTGGCTGCATGTGCAGATGATTAAACCATCAACGGTAATCGTATCAACAGGCGTGGTTTCGGGTACGACAACCGTGAACTCGAAAGTGCTCTCGACACCGGGCAGAAGTGAATCGGGTCCGGAGGTCTGTGTCTGATCAAACCCGTAATCGGGAGAAAAGGTAAGCGCCGCCGAATCCACACCGATAACATAACTGCCCACATTTTTAACTTTCATGCGGATGCGCTCTTTCTGCGAACCGCGTCGCACTGTTTTCGGATCAGGTACGAAAACAGATAGTATCTGAACCGGTTCGACATTTAACTCTCCGTCCGCCGTTCTGATACGACCATTTAAATTATCATAGGCGCCGCTGCCGGCAAAATCGACTTTCGGTGTGTAAACGCCGCCTGTAATATCACCATCAACAACTTTGGATTCAAACTTCAACGTAGCCGTCTCACCACTAATGGTCGCCGGTGAATCGAGTACGGCCGTATATTTCTTTTCAGCAAAAGAAAAGATGGTGTTTGCCTGATCCAGCGTTATGTCGTCCGGGCCGGGATTAGTAATCTGCACATAAAAACTGACCGTGTCGTTCAGTGCAACAATATTGGGCCTTAATGAATTTTCAAGATATTGAATGTGATATAATTCGAACAGGGTTGTATCTACATTTTGAATAAAAGCGCGGACATAAGTCGTATCCTGATCGCCCGGGCTGTTATAAACGGTTTGAGCAAGTCCCTGATTATCCGTACGATCGATATAGTCGGATAAATAAGCGCCTGAAGCCAGCGCTGAAAAATTGACGTTCTTACCTGAAATAATATTTGCATACTGGTCTTCCAGCCGGACCCGCAGTACCTGGCCGCCATCGGCAACACTGGTGCGGTAATTGCCAGAATCCGCCACCACGGCAAATGGCGCATCGTTAATCGCCTGGGCCGTAAAATTGACCGGTGTTAATCCACTGCCGGAGGCGATCAGCGTATCCGCCCCGGCCTGCTGGCGCAAAGTCCATTCCGTTGCCGCAATACCGGAGCTGTTACTCACTGATGCGAAGGGATCTGCGGAACCGGTTGCCGTGGCCTGCCAGTTGACGGTAACGCCGCTTACCGCATTTTCGTAAGCATCGACCACGCGTACTTTCGGAGAGTCGACCAGCACTTTGCCCACCGTATCCTGCAAGGCATTGCCGGATACAATATTCAGCCGATCCGCGGCGCCAGCCACGGCGGTAACACTAAAGAACACGCTGCCGCTGTTCAGCAGGTCTTCGTTGTAGGCCGTTATCGTATATAAGCCCGTTTTTGATCCTGAAATGAAATCCACACCGACGCGACCGTTTGCATCCGTAACTCCGGTCGGCTGTGGCACGAAGCTGTAATCATCGCCGGCGGCGGGATAATCGATAACGCCAAAACGGATATTCACATCAGGTACGGCATTGCCCAGACTATCGACAACCTCAACAATTAGTTGTTCCTCTAATTGCTGCGCCACGGTATCGGTTCTGGCGCTGTCGCTCAGAGCATAACGCTGTAGCTTATCGGCGGTCGATTCCAGTACGCGTGCAAAAAACTTAACGGAATCGGGGATTACATTGGCCACCGCCCAGGATGAATCCAGACCGACTTCTGTTTTTAATTTCCAGTCGCTTTCTGCAAAGCCCAATGCGTCTGTTTGACTGCTGACCGGATTGAAGGAACCGTCGGTGTTGGTCTTCCATTCGATCAGCACGTTGGCAATCGGGTTATCAAAAGCATCGGTTACTTTAACTTTCAACGGGTCGGCAACAAATTCGCCGGCTTTCCCGCTCACCGTATCTGACGAGGCGCGTGTGATTATATCCGCCGGACCGGCGTTAACTTTGATTGATCCGGAATAATCATAGAAACTTTTATCGCCTTCCGTGCGGTCGATCCTGATACTATTGGTATTCTTCGTGGTAAAGTTAATGGTGTTCACCGCTGTTGATCCGGCAGTACTAAAATAACCGATTGAATCGCCCGTGATTTGCCAGGTTACCGCGACATCCTGCAAATAATTGTCATAGCGGTCATAGCCGGCGGCATACAGCGTCCAGTTGTTGCCGGCATTTGCCGTGGAATCCTGCAGGGGAACACCGGCGCCATTGGCGGCTGTGCGTATTTCTATTCTGTCAAGTTCACCGGATTGCGCAGTGATCGTTCCGGTTGTGTCATTGGTCCAGCCATTGCCGTTGGTTGTATAAACGGCGCCGCTTCCGGGACTGGTGGGACTCAGAGTCGTGACATAGGTATCGAGGCTGTCGCCCAGTCCGGATATTGAACCGGTTGTTTTCCAGTCAACCGCAGCATTCCGGGAAAAGTTATTTTTGCTATCATAGGCAGCGGCATAAAGATTCAGTGTTTCGCCGAGATCTAAACTCACATCACCGATTTCCTGACCGCCGCCGTTCGGCTCTGTTCTGATCAGCAGATAATCCGGGCCTCCGGCATTCACCGTAATGCTGCCGCTGCGATCGTAAATATTGGGATTGCTGTTTGCTTCGGCCCTGATCGAACCGTTACTCTTCAGCTCAGGCGTAAAAGTAACGGAAGTGGTGGGATTGGCCGGCGCAAGCGATCCGGAAAGTCCGCTGAGCGTCCAGTTGGCCGGCGTGGAACCAACGCCGAGATAATTGCCATCGGCGTCATAGCCGACAGAATAGACCGTCAGTGTTTCGTCGGCGGTAATTGTCGTATCATTGAGTACGGGACCATCAGCGCTGTCCGTTTTCTGGATTCTGATCTCGGCCAGATTCCCCGTTGCAACCGTGATTGTACCTGTTTCATCATCTGTGGCTGTAGCGTGATCAGCGCGCACGGTTCCGCTCCCGCCGGCGACCGAGGGATAAAAGGTGAATTTGGACGTCCCGGCCAGGGTAACACTTTCAAGCGTACCGGTGGTAGTCCAGTCCACCGTCACATCGTCGATGTAGTTATTATAAATATCGTAACCGGCTGCATAAAATGTATAGGCATCGTCGGTCGTCAGCGACAAGTCACCGACTTCGCTGCCGCCGTTCTTCGCTTCTGAACGGATAATGACATAATTAAGCGCTTGCGGATTAACCGTGATTAAACCGCTTTCGCCGCTGATATCCGCATTACTCTGGTTAACCGCCCTGACTGTAAAATCACCGGCTACCGTATCGCTGACGGTAAAGCCGAGCACGCTGTCGCCGTCAAAAGTATAGGGTCCGGCGCTGAATTGTGCGCTGGATGAGCCCTTGGCGTTCAGAGACACTGTTCCGTTGTTAGTCACTCCGTTGCCGTACTGATCGCGGGCCGTCAAAGTAAAATTGGTTACCTCTCCGGCGTCAGCCGTAAAATCCCCGGAAGGTATAAAGGTGTAATAACTGACCGGCGCGGCGTTCAGGGGCAGAACGATAGTGTCGGCGATGCCGCCGGATGTCACGCGGATGCTGTCGTTTACGAAGCTGATATTTTCGCTGGCCGTATACAGGGCCTCGGCCACGCCGTTTGATCCTGTCGTCTTATCAATAGTTGCCGAACCATTATCACTGAAAACACCGCCGCCATGAATGCGGGTGAAGGTAACCGTACTGCCGGCGATACGATTGCCGTACTGGTCTTCAAGGGCGGTCTGTAACAGCCGCTCCGTTCCCACGGTGATTGCCGATTGACTGCTAAGGATGGTAAAGCGGTCGGCGGGAAGGGCCTGCACGGTAATTAATCCGCTTTCGCCGCGAATTTCAGCATTATTTTGATTGACCGCCTCGACTGTAAAATCACCGGCTACCGTATCGCTGACGGTAAAGCTGAGCACGCTGTCGCCGTCAAAAGTATAGGGTCCGGCGCTGAATTGTGCGCTGGATGAGCCCTTGGCGTTCAGAGACACTGTTCCGTTGTTAGTCACTCCGTTGCCGTACTGATCGCGGGCCGTCAAAGTAAAATTGGTTACCTCTCCGGCGTCAGCCGTAAAATCCCCGGAAGGTATAAAGGTGTAATAACTGACCGGCGCGGCGTTCAGGGGCAGAACGATAGTGTCGGCGATGCCGCCGGATGTCACGCGGATGCTGTCGTTTACGAAGCTGATATTTTCGCTGGCCGTATACAGGGCCTCGGCCACGCCGTTTGATCCTGTCGTCTTATCAATAGTTGCCGAACCATTATCACTGAAAACACCGCCGCCATGAATGCGGGTGAAGGTAACCGTACTGCCGGCGATACGATTGCCGTACTGGTCTTCAAGGGCGGTCTGTAACAGCCGCTCCGTTCCCACGGTGATTGCCGATTGACTGCTAAGGATGGTAAAGCGGTCGGCGGGAAGGGCCTGCACGGTGATCAGTCCGCTTTCGCCGCGAATTTCAGCATTACTCAGATTAACGGCCTCTATTGAATAATCGCCAACCACAGTATCACTGGCCGTAAAGCTGAGCACACTGTCGCCGTTAAACTCGTATGGGCCGGCGCTGAACTGAGCGCTGGAGGAGCCTTTGGCATTTAATGACACAATCCCGTCATTGATTACACCATTGCCGTATTGATCGCGGGCCGTTAAAGTAAAATTGGTTACCTCACCGGCGTCCACAGTCAAATCTCCGGGGGGGGTAAAAGTATAGTAACTGACCGGCGCTGCACTCAGGGGTAAAACGATGGTATCGGCGATGCCTCCGGAAGTCACCCGGATAGTGTCGTTTACAAAATTGATATTTTCACTGGCCGTATACAGCGCTTCGGCCACGCCGTTTGATCCGCTGGTTTTATCGATCGTCGCCAAATCGTTATCACTGAACAGACCGCTGCCGTGGATGCGTGTGAAAGTGACTGTGCTGCCTGCAATACGATTACTGTAGCGGTCTTCAAGGGCCGCCTGCAACAGTCGCTCCGTACCGACGGTGATGGCATTTTGACTACTGAGAATCGTAAAATGATCACCTGAAAGCGCCTGCACGGTGATCAGTCCGCTTTCGCCGCGAATCTCAGGATTACTTTGATTAACAGCCTCGATGGTATAATCACCGGCCACCGTATCGCTGAGGGTAAAACTGAGCACGCTGTCGCCGCTGAAGCTATAAGGCCCGGCGCTGAACTGGGCGCTGGTTGAACCTTTGGCATTCAAAGAAACCGTACCGTTATTGGTCACCCCATTGCCGTACTGATCGCGGGCGGTTAAAATAAAATTTGTCACCTCGCCGGCACTGACGGATAAATCGCCCGACGGTGTAAAGGTATAATAACTTACCTGTGCCGCCTGCAGAGGTAAAACGATGGTATCGGCGACGCCGCTGAATGTCACCCGGATACTGTCATTAACAAAACTGATGCTTTCGCTGGCCGTATACAAAGCTTCGGCCACACCGTTTGATCCTGTCGTTTTATCGATCGTTGCCGAACTGTTATCATTGAAGATTCCACTGCCCTGGATACGCGTGAAATTCACGGTACTGTCTGCCAGGCGATTGCCGTACTGATCTTCCAGCGCTGCCTGTAACAAACGCTCCGAACCGACAGTAATTGTACTCTGACTATTGAGGATTGTAATATTATCGGCATTCGCCGGATTCACCGTAATCAGGCCGCTTTCGCCGTTAACACCAGTGGTGTTTATTTTTTTGACGCTTACCGTAAAACTGCCGGTAACATTATCCAAAACGGAAAAATTGATTGTCGATGCATTATTGAATACCAGCGTATCATTCGTGGAAAATTGTGCGGACTCCGATCCCGGCGTGCTCAATGCAACCGTATCACTGTTAACTACGGCGTTGCCGTATTCATCCCTGGCCGTAACCTGAAAGTCGACCGACACGCCGGCAGTCGTAGTTTGATCGGCGGATGGGCTAAATTCATAGTAGGCAACCTTATCCCCGACAACATCGACCGTCCAGCCGGCATTGGTTGTGCTTTCCGTTGCACTCGAATCGAGCACCGCGTCATAGGTGCCCGGATAAGCATTGCCTGTTGAAAGCGAAGTCGGCATGTTTTGAATAAATTCAACTTTCAGCGAATCAATAACGTCAAAATTTGAAGTCCGGATAATCAAAGAGTCGCTTACATTTTGCCAGGTTGCGTATCCCGGATCTTCCGGTTTATTGGATGAATTCTGAATATAGGCGGAATAGTCATTAATCATGATCTGTGTAACCGTGGCCGCCGTCGGAGAAAAGGGATTCTTGATGGCAAAGCGATCCACCTTGCCCAGGCCATCGGTTCCGGCCGTATCGATCTCGAACAGGCGATAGGTAAATCCCGTCGAGCTGCCCGCCAGAGCGCTTTGCGGTTCGATGTCCGCTTTGACGGTACTGCCGACAAATTTATTGTGAAATAAAATTGCCATATACTGCTGTATCACACCGGTTCCGGATGTATAATACTGATAGGTGATGCCGTCGTCCGCGGCGCCCTGAATACCGACGGTGGCACTGCCGCCGTTATTATATTCGCTGTCAACACGGTTATATTGCATTTTAATTAAATTACTGTGTTCGAAAAGGATCAGCTCACAATTGAGTATGTATGGGGTTACAAAATTGGTATTCACATCCCAGTTAATAATCACTTTTCTGTTTGGCGCCGTTCCGATGCTATCGAAGAAAATACCGCCGCCTTCACCGGTGGTGCTCACCAAATCATCCCAAAAAACAGCGATCATCGCATCGGGATTCGAAGCCGAGGGGATGGTGTCGTTCGAAGGCAATGATGAACCCGGTTCGGTAAAACTAACCCAGCCATTCGTTGAGATATAAATACTATCGTATTTCGTGCCGTAAAATTCAAATAAAAACGGCAGTTCGTATCCCTGATAGCTGTTATCGAATCCGGGGGAAAATATGCGGTTATCACTCGCTTTTATATCAATCCATTTATAGTCAGTTGTAGTTTCGGTACCTTTCGAATCGGTCCACATATAACCGAAATCATCATTACCACCCTGATTTGCATAAATGCCGGGAACGGGCAGCAGGAATAAAAACGATAAAATTGTCAATTGCTTGCGCATGTGTGCTTACCTTTTAATTTGAATTAATTTCGGGGATATCATTTTCGGTAATCGCGTCACCCGAAATGATACGGCCGTCTTCGGCAATTTCGGCCCGTCTGATGGTGATCGCCCGGTCAGGGCCAGGCTGATCCAGCCCCGACTTAAAAAATATATTGATCACCGAATTTTGTTGAATGCCGTTGCTGCCAAATCTGAGTAAAATTCCGGCATCGGCCTGACTCCAGTGTACTACATTTTCCGATTGCGGCAGCGCGGAACTGTTTTTCAGCCACAGCGACTGATCGTTTATCGAGACCGTAGCCGGAACCGCCGTAACATAGGCTGGCAGTGAAATCAGAAGATCAGGATTATCACCGCTCAGCTCAAAACTCAGATTTAAATTCCAGTCAGGGCTGTTTTCAAGCGGTTTGGTCAGATCGATATTGAGTCCGATGCTTTGTGCGGACAGGATCTGATAACCGAAAAACAGCATCATAAAAAGTGCTTTTATTTTATGCATATTTACTCCTGAACGTATTATTTTGAAATAAGCGCACGACATACAATTATAAATGTATTCGCACTCGCACGAACTAACATCTGAATTATCTGCATCATACGCCGTTCATAATGAAATATTTGCCGATATATTTACTATCGGCAATTAAATCAATAAAATTTAAATATTATATTTCACTTAATTTAGAATCGTGATATTACGCACATTAAATAACGGCTTTCGCTAATTTAAATTGACTCTGTGCAACTTTTGCATGCTGGGATTTGATTTCAATTCACTCAGGAAAGCACTGACAATTTCCGGATCGAATTGATCTCCTGCATTGTACCTGAGATTTTCTACGGCAGCTTGCGCTGAGAGTGCTTTTCTATGGGGGCGATCTGAAGTCATGGCGTCAAAGGCATTACAAACCGATAATACCCGGGTGCCGATGGATAGTTCATTTTTCCCGATCTGATGCGGATAACCTTTACCGTTATAAAATTCATGATGATGCAGTGCCATATCAACGATATTATCGTTGAATCCGGCGGATTTCAAAATTTTAGACCCTTCCAGCGCATGCTGCAATATCTTTTCTTTAAGAAAAGCTTCATTATCCGAGAACTTGGCCGTGTTCAGCAAATATTCATCTTTAACGGCAATCTTACCAACATCGTGCAGCAAAGTGCCATGACTCAGGTCCTTAATCATTTTGGCGGATAGCCCGATTTTTTTGGCGACGATATTTACATAATTGGCAGTGCGGACATTATGTCCACGCGCATAGACATATTTTGCCTCGAGCGAATTGAGCATTGCCCGCATGGTTTTGGCATAAAACCCCTGATAATCTCTGGTCATTTGATCCTGTTCCAGAATAAAAGCCGATTGATTTGCGAGAATGGATATAAGATTGTTTTCACTGGACGTAAATGCTGATTGATTAAGTTTGTTTCCGACAAGGAGGGCGCCTGAAAAATACCCCTTAATAAAAATGGGGCAAATGATATCATTTTTGAAATGATTCAATAAATTGATTTCGTCCACGTACAAATTATCGCGCGGAATTTGTTTAATTAAGATCGGCTCGCGCGTTGCTTTCAGAATCTGGATCAAATTACTGTGCAAATAAATTCGGATGGCGTCGATATCTATGGCGCGCAGCCCTTTCTGGATGAGGACGCTGATGTAGTTTTTATCTTTACTTTCTCTGGTCAGGATTGCCGCATGCATTCCGCCAACCTGTCCGATTAGCGTGAGCAGAAAGGAGCTTAGCACTTTGCGTGAATCATCCCTTACGGATAGCTGTCCGCTCAGGGTTAAAATATTTTTAATTTCCATGTCTTTACGACGTATGCCCTTATCCAGTGTCTGTGAATGCCGACGGGTAACCTGCAGTTCGCGTTCCAGATTCAGTTTGGTTTTCTTAAGCAGGTTTTGTTCCTTTATCAGTTCACTTTGTCTGTTCTGCAGCATTTGTACGGATGACAACAAAACATACATGATTCCGAATACCAGTCCCGCTAATATTAAATTTGCGGCATAGTTTTGCAGTGGCGCTGCAAGAACATCCAGGACTCCGTAAACGAAAGCCGCCAACGTTAAGGAAGTAAAAAAGAATACCGTCATCCCCGTGATTTCGCTCTTTTCGAAAAAGGACATCATCGCAATCAGAACTATTAACGGAATGGCCGAAAACAAGTAGTTGTCATAAGCCAGCGGATACACGACTGCAAAAATAATACTTATATCAATATAAAATAAAAACCTGGCCACCGGTTTTTTAAATTGCCCGCCGATGGATATAATCTGCCAGAAAATCCCCGAAAGAAAGAAAACGAGTGTTGAAAAAAACAAAACTTTGAAGGCAATCGTTTTTCGCTGATCGAAGAAGCCCAACCAGATAAATAAGACCAGAAGACTTAAGAGTATCTTCGTATAAAAATAAAACTTGGATTTATTCTCTGTGATATTATGATAAATTTTCAACATTTTATAACTAACTAAAATATATGTAAAATCCGGCGATCAGAATATTTGGATCATTATCGCGGATTTACCGTAAAATTGCCCGTAACAAAATCAGGAATTCTTTCCCGTCATTTTCAACTAGTTTTTTATTTTTTAACGCTCTGTCAAAGGAGGGATTGAGTTCCAGTGCTTTATCAAAATTATTAAGCGCCTCCAAAAATAAATTTCTGCATTGAATGAGGTGAACAATACCCAAATTATTCCATAAATCAGCATAATCGGGGTGCTTTTCGATTGCACGCTGCAGTTTATATTCAAATTGATTTATGAGCGTATCATCCATTCCCGAACCGCCGTACATAAATTTCAGATAAAAATCCATGCCAATTAAACTAAGCAGTTCTTCGGGAAACACATTATCACGATTATTTTTTAACGTTTCAATCGCCGTTTCTATTTCTGAGTTTTCAAGTAACTTCATTAATTTGGGATAAATATTATCAAAAGTAGTCATTTTGAAAGCGTGTAGTTTCTTCAGTTGCTGGATTGCCCGCTCCAGCCTGATTGAGGGCGGCGGCATCAGCGAATCATCCTTATCACGCTGAATGCTTTCCAGATATACCAGTGCTAAGTTATAGTGTGCTTTCTTATAATCCGGATTGATATGCAGGGCGTTCTGAAAGTTATTCAGTGCTTTGTAAAGCTGCATTTCGTTGAGATAAGCCAGGCCAAGGTTGTGGTAAATATCTGCATAAGCATTGCTTTTATCCAGGGCTTTGCGCAAAATCCGGATCGCTTTGTTATTCTGATTAATCGTTGTGTAAGCCAGTCCCAGATTATTTAAGGCCTCTGCCGAATTGGGATTGATGGATATGGCTGTTTCAAATTGATCGATGGCGTCTTTAACGAGATTGTGTTGCAGAAAAATAAGTCCGAGTTTGATGTTGGATGGTGCATGACGTAATTTTTTTACTTTATCCGAAATCATGAAAAGCAACCTTATTTCAGAGATCGTCTCCTTGTGCAGGGCAGATACGATGTCCCTGATTCGTTTTTCCTTGGACTTTTCATCCTGGGCTCTGCGTCGCTCAAATGCAATATTGATGCCGGAGATTACACGGCCTTTTTCGAACACTTCACAGCGGGCAAAACCTTTTTTGGTGTTACTCGCGGTCTGTATATGGAACTGCCTTCCGCTTATGTCTAAATTGTCATTATATCCGATTTCAGGCATTTAAAATTTCTCCTAAGATAATAAGCATTCCGGTGAAATTTTTCCGGTTGTTAAATACTTCATCTTATTTTAATAAACAATAAAACCTTATCAAATTGCAGAATAAACGGACCAGGTCAAAATTTATTCTGCTTTTCCGATAATTATGCTAAACCTGTTTTACTTTAAAATTATTTATAACGCTTCTTCCGGCTGAAATAACGTAAATTGATTCCTTCCATTGTTTTTTGACTGATACAATGCATTATCGGCATTTTTCGTCAGTTCTTCTAAATCATCCGCATAATGCGGAAATGCAGCCGCGCCGCTGCTTATGGTCAGGTTGCCGTCCGGTTGAATTTCTTTTTTATAAAAATCATATGATTCCACATTTTCCCGGATACGTTCAGCAAGAACATTTACGTCACCAGGTTCCGTGCCGGGCATGATAATCGCAAATTCTTCGCCGCCATAGCGACAAACAATGTCATCTTCACGCACGGTATTATTCAAAATAAGTCCTAACGCGCGCAGTGCTTCATCTCCTGCCTGATGACCTAAAGTATCATTATAGTTTTTAAAATGGTCAATATCAAGCATTAATAGCGAAACACTGCTCTTTGTTCTTTTTGACCGGTTGATTTCCTCTTTAAGCCGGTTTTCAAAATAGCGGAAATTATACAGATTCGTCATGGCGTCGGTAAACGACATGTGCTTTAAATTTTCGTACATTTCCGCGTTGCTGATCGAAACGGAAATGATATTAACGAGAATGCTCAGAATCTGTACATCGGAACTATCGAATTCATCGCCGTACAATTTCGAACCGCAACCGAGAATTCCTTTGACCCGTTCAGAATAAATAATCGGGGCAATAACTTCGACTTCATTTTTTATCAGTTTCTTTGCGAACTGCGTCAGCTTTTTATTTTTCGCTAAATCATCGACCATTACGGGCGTGCGGCGCTCGGTAAAATAATGAATTACCGGATGATCGACAGCAATTTCAAAAACATCCTCCTGTTCGTCTCCGAAACCCTTGGTAAAATGCCTTGAGTAAGTACTGTGCAGTGGTTCGTGTAAAAGGGCAAATGTTTTTAAACAACCCAACTGACCCACTAAAATCAGCAATGCCGAATTGATTAACTGCTCGAGATTGAGTATCGAATAAAGTTCATTGCTAATCTCCAGTAAATTATTAATTTCATATGCTCTTTTTTTAAGACTTTTTTCTGTTTTCTGGAGGCGCATATCAGTGAGCGACAACTCATCTTTAAGCAAATTTACTTTATTATCGAGACTTTGGATTTTTTGTTTGTTATCCAACTGCATTTTAATGATGAATACAAGCGACTCCAGAAATGTAAAAAATCCGGTAACGTTTTCATTCAGCTTCGTTGTTGCAATAAGATAGTCATAGGCGCCAAAAAATTGAAACAGCAGACCTTTTTTAATTTTTGAATTAGCAACTCCATTCAAATTAAGCGTCGTGTATTCATCGATTTTATAACTATTATATTTCGAAGCCAGATTTTCCATTTTTTTTGTATCGGAAATACTGAATACCAGATCCTCGGAAACGGAACGCCATTGATTGCGGTCGCGGCGGCTGTGATGCATAATTGTAACTCTAAAGCCAAACAACATTGCTAATTCGGAAATGTGATCCAAAAACTTCAGATGAAACTGATTCTTTTCGATTTCAAATTCAAGTTCTTTTTCTGTTTCCGCGAAAATCTTCTGCTGAATGTCTTTCAGTTCGCGACTGTATCGTATGCGTTTTTTAAAGAATTGACCAAAACCAACCGATTTTTTATTGCCGTTCATTAAGCCCTAATTCATTATTTTATTAATACTTTATGTAATATAAACCAAATTATGATATTTTAAAAATTTTTATACCCCCGTAAGCATTTATGAACTACTGTCCAGCAACCGCCGCAGGGTTTTTATGTCAATGTCCAGTATCCGTGCGGTTTTGAGTTTTTGCTTATTCAATTTATGGTACATATAATGTGCATATTCCCGCTTTACTTCTTCCATGGATTTTTGCTGATCGGCTGCACGAAACACCACGGACTCCGGATTTTTGAATAATTGCTCAGGTAGATGTTCAATTTTTATTTTTTTGAGATTTTGATAGAGGATACTGAAGGCAGTGCTTTGCAGCTCCCGGATATTGCCCGGCCAGCTATAGGTTTTCAATACTTCATAAACTCCGGGATCGATATCCGGGCGGTCTGCCTTGCCCGACATAATAAATTGCGCTATAAAATGATCAAACAGTTTAGGGATAATTTCCCTGGCTTCCCGAAGGGCCGGGATATGGATGGTAAACGTATTCAAGCGATAAAAAAGATCGTGTCTGAATTTCTTTTCATTGATTGCCTGCTGCAGGTTTTTATTCGTTGCGGCAATAATCCTGGCTCCTACCGTAACCGGCGTGCTATCACCAAGGGGATAATATAGCTTTTCGTCAAGTACTTTCAGTAATTTCGCCTGCAGATGCAGTTTAATTTCCCCAATTTCGTCGAGGCAGATCGTACCTCTGCCGGCAGCTTTGAATTTTCCGTCCTTATCGCGTACCGCTCCGGTAAAAGTACCTTTTTTGAAGCCAAATAATTCTGATTCCAGCAAAGAATCGGGAATAGCCGCACAGTTCAAATGCATGAACGGAAATTTTTTTCGATTTGACCGGGCATGAATATAACGGGCCAGCATGGTTTTACCTGTGCCGGTTTCACCCGTTATCAGAATGTTCACTTCCTGATTCTTGATCAGTTCGATTTTATCCATAATGCTGCGCATGAGGGGATCTTCAGAGATATATATTTCATCGGTTTGATTGTCCCTGGTTTCAGGGAGTCCGAACCTGAGGAAATGATTCAGGAACCGGCCCAGATCGTTGAGACCTTGCCCGGTGTTATCAAGAACAAAAATCCGGTGATTTTTAAGTTTATCTTCAAGATTTTTCGATATTTGGGGACTTATGAAGAAAATCGGAATATCGGGCGCATATGAACGCATGGTTTGAATCAGATTACTTATTCCGTTGACCGACCCGCCATCCGGGGCCAGAATAACTGCTTTGAAAAAGTTATTCTCTAGTTGATCAAGCAGTCTGTTGAAAATATTTACATTTTTTACCGATGCATCATCAGAAATGTACTTTAAAATATTTTGCTGCTGCGCCCTGCTTGACGCATAGAGTAAAATATCCATTCTCTTATTTCATATTATCGACAGAAAAATTTACATTCTGCCGCGGATATCGATGGGCACTGTTTCCTTTAAATTTTCAATCCAATTCCGGTATTCCTTCTCCATCTTCATGTTCAGCGCGAATTCTTCGATGCGCTGCCAGTCGGATTCCAGAGACAGATTACGTTCTTCCTGGCGATCCTCCAATCTTACGATATGATAGCCAAAGTCCGTTTTGAAGGGCTGACTAATCTCACCCGGTTTCAGGTTGCTTACGACTTTTTTGAATTCAGGGATAACCAGTTTATTAACTTCGAAGACGCCGAGATGACCTTTATCCTGGACGACGTTCTCATCGTCCGAATATTCCAGGGCCAGTTCGGCAAAATCTTCACCATCCAGTATACGCTGCCGGATTTCCCTCAGTTTTTCGACGGTTCTGGCCTCATCCGCTTCGGTGGGCGCCACGCGAATCAGAATATGTTTTGTGCGGATTTTCTCACCGCGGCGCTCAATCATTTTTATAATATGATAGCCGAACTGTGTTTGCACGATATCCGAAATTTCTCCGTCTTTCAGTTTGAATGCCGCCGATTCGAATTCTGTGACAAAATCGCCGCGACTGATCAGCCCAAGATCGCCGCCCCGTTTTGCCGACGCCGGATCTTCGGAATATTTGGACGCCAGTTCCGAAAAATCAGCGCCTTTTCTTATCTGTTCCAAAATTTGTTCTGCCTTTTGGTAGGCAGCAATTTGCGCTTCTTCCGCCGGCTTGACGGTCATTAATATGTGACTTATATCTACCGTGGTTTCCAGTCCCGGAAGGCTATCCTTATAGATTTTGTAAAAATTCTCTACTTCACGGCGCGATACTTTAACTCCTCTGAACCTGATCTGACGCACCTGTTCAACAAGCAATTGCTCTTTGACAACCTGACGCGTATCGCGGCGAATTTTTGAGATCGAGCCGGAAAACATCGCTTCCAACTGATCTTCGGAGCCGGCCTGCTCGATCATATAACGCATCCGTTGATCAACCCGCTGATCCAGTATCTCATCATCAACGGTAATAGTGTCTTCTTCGGCTTTGACCAGCAGGAGCTTTTGTTCAATGAGACGATCCATTGTCTGTTTCTTCAGATTTTCCAGCAATTTTGTGTTTTGCTTCAAATCGATGCGGTTTTGCAGAGCATAGTTATAGACATACTGCTCCACCTCCGATTTGAGTATGATTTCATCGCCGACTACGGCCACGATACCTTCAACCAGTTGCTGCCCGTTTAACTGAAGTAGCGGGATACTGATGCAAAAGAGTATTAAAGCAAATTTCCTGATCATTGAAGTGCCTTCTATTCCTGAATTTTACTGAAGTATGTTTGAATTTGTGCATCTTTTCTTAATTCGTTCTGCAACCGTTCCAGTTCCATCTGACGTCGCTCGCGTTTCAGACGCAATATAATTTCATTTTTTACCAGGTCGATATCCTTCTGACTGCCGGCATCCTGCCGGTCTAGCAACTGTATGAAGTGATAGCCCTGATCCGTTTTTATCGGTGAAGATATGGCGCCGGTTTTCATATACCGCAGTGTGCGCCTGATTTCTTCCGGTAACTGCGAAACACGGACATAACCCAGATCATCATTGGGTCGTTCCCGGTTCAATTTTTCATCAAAAAAATACTTTTTAATCAGTTTCATTAAATCATTAGATCGGGCGATTTCAGAAAATATGGCGTTATCACGCTGCTCAAGAAAAAGATGAATAATATGTACTTCATCCTGTGACCGGATAAATTCTCCGCTATGCTCCCGGTAGTAGTCTTCGATTTCCCGCTGGGAAATTTTATAATTACTATTCAGCTTTTGCCTCAGATAGATCTGGATGACCAGGGATTTTTCATATTCCGCCAGTAGAAAGTTTTCCTTTTCATCAAGCACAATATCCGCTTTTTGGGCCGCCTGATAAAGCACTTCCGATTCTACCCATTTCAGGATGAGATCTTTTTTTAATGCCAGAGCCATATCGGCATCCAGATCCGGCGGTACGCGGTACTTTAATTGTTCTTTAACGAAATAGCGGTCGTTTACCTGGGCAACCAGCCCTTCGGGCAGCTCCGAATTGCGCTCACAGGCATATAATATAATCAAAAAAAAGATTACAGCGGTTAATCCGCCGTAATCTTTAATACCGTTAAAGAACTTACACATCAGATTGTTTTCAGAACTTCTTGATTTATTTTTACAGTATATGCATCTTGCAGTTCCTGATCCCATGCTTTTCTTCTCTCACGTATGTTTTCGTTTCTCAGTTTAGATTTAACCTGGTTCTTTGCTTCTTCAAAAGATTTAATTGATTCTTCCCGAACTTCGCCGGTCTTGAATACGGTCCAGCCATTGCGGTACTTAATCGGTCCGCCGATCGCGTTACCACCAAGTTTAAAGGCTTCCTGAGATACCGGCCCGCGCTGGTTTACCGTCTTAAATCCGAGGTAACCGTCTTTCTCTTTCAGAAATTTATCTTCGGAATACTGCTGAACCAGCTTTTTAAAATCGGCGCCCTGTTTGGCTTTTTTCAGAACCCGTTCGGCCGTTTTCTTATCTTTGGTAAAAACCTCCCGGATTTCGATCCGTTTCGCATTTTTGAATTCGCTTGAATGCGCATCATAATATGCCCTGATTTCTTCTTCGCTGGGAACAGCTTTCTGGTTTACTTCGACACGCTGCAGCTCTGCGATCATGCGTTGTTCGAGAAACTGGCGCAGATCGTTTTTGATATCTTCATCATTCATCAGTCCCATTTTCTCGGCAGCATTGGTCACAAATTCTCTCGAACTGTAATTTTCGATTTCTTTTTCCAGCGCAACCTGGTTAGAGAGAGTCCGGCGCAGACGTTCAAAATTATTATCGTATACCTCAAACAGATCACCTAATTTTATCTCACCGCCGTCCCATTCGGCAACGACGATATTTTTTTCTTCCCCGGTATAGTCTTCAGCTTTCGTTAATCCCTGTTCATTCTTATTAAAGGCCAGTGTAGCGACTTGTTCCAGATTTTCTTTAATGATTTCAAAGTTTGCATCGGAACGCAGTTTTTCCAGATGATCCATCCACATATCCCGCGCGGTATCGCGATATGCCTGGAATAACTGGCGCTTAATCTGCATTTCCATTTCACTGGTATCCATATCACGGGCATTTTCATTTTCCCGCCGGTCGGTTACTTTGATCACATGATACCCAAACTGTGTGAGTACCGGATCGGAAATTTCACCGGGACTCAGTTGAAAAGCGGCTTCCTGGAATTGATGCACCATACGGCCCCAGGTAAAATAACCCAAATCACCTTTTTTGGATTTTGCAGTCGGGTCGTCCGAATACTGCTCTGCCAGGTCTCCGAAATCTTCGCCGGCTTTAACACGTTTGGACAATTGCCCGGCCAATTCCCGGGCTTCTTTCTCAGTCCGATTAGTTTGCGCACGCGCCGAAGAACCTTCAAATGCAATGAGAATATGGCTGGCTCTGATTTCCTCACTTTGTCTTTCCTTGAATTCTTCAATTTCTGCTTCCGGAATTAACTCATCCACAACTATTTTTTCGAAATATTTGTTTCCGAGCATACGGCTTCTCTGCTTTTCATAAGCATCACGAATATCCTCGTTCTCGTCCAGATTCATATCGTAAGCTGCATTTACTTTAAGCGTTCTGTCTATCATCTGATTCAGGGCAGCCATTTTTCTGGTAGAATCGATATCGGTAAAATTTTCTTTTCCGGGATATCTGCTTTGTAATTGGGTCTTGAATTCTTCAACTGTAATTTTTTCACTGCCCACTTTGGCCACGGTGTCTTCCGACAGGCCACAGTGGTTCAAAAGTAAAGCGGTGATTAGAAGCGAAACAACAATTAAGAGCTTGTGCATAAGCACCTCCGGTCTGATTTAATAATAGGTTTTTTCTTTATGATTTATTCTTGCTTTTCTTAAGAACATTTAAGTTAGTTATTTATGACGATGTTCTCCAATATTTTTTTTGCAAAATGCAGTTTTTCGATACTGTTATTACCGCTCAAACCGATCCGCACACCAAGGTTTTTCTGATCCAAAAACTTTACTTTTGTACTTCTCAGATTCATTAGACGCGGAATGTAAGTTTTAAAAAACGCGTCGCTGTTCTGTGCTTCCTCAGAGAATAAAATTTTCAATGTATTATCTTTTAAAATGAGCCGCCGGGCATAGAGGCGACTGGCCATTACTTTAATCTCGGCCGTCTTCAAAAACTGTTCTACCTTTTCGGGCATTACGCCGAAGCGATCGATCAGTTCCAACCTGATCTGATCAATTTGTTCCAGCTCAGAAAGATTTACTAAACGATGGTAAATGGTAATTCGTTCCAATTCGTTGGTAATATATTCCTGGGGAATCAATAAATCGAAATCCACATCAATTTTCGGATCGGTGTAATTCTCTTTCTGAGTCAGCATCGCTTCGTATGTTTCATCATCGCTGACATCGTCCTTTAATTCCCGGACCGCTTCATCGAGAATTTTACAGTACATCTCGAATCCTACGCTCTGTACAAAACCACTCTGTTCCTTACCCAGCAGATTGCCCGCTCCGCGAATTTCCAGATCGCGCAGGGCAACTTTATAGCCCGAACCGAGCTCGGTAAAATCCTGAATGGCGCGCAGACGTTTGCGGGCAATATCCGTCACCCTATCGAGCGGGGGAACCAGCAAATAGGCGAAAGCCTGCTGTGCGGACCGGCCAACCCGGCCGCGCAATTGGTAAATCTGAGATAAACCGAATTTATCGGCGCGATTTATAATAATGGTGTTTACATTCGGGATGTCCAGTCCGTTTTCAATAATCATCGTGGCCAGCAGCACATCATATTTTTTAGCCATGAAATCGAGCATGACCTGCTCAAGCTGACGTTCCGGTAACTGGCCGTGGCTAACCGCGATGCGGGCATCCGGTGCAATTTCCGAAAGCGCTTCCTTAATGCCCGTAATGGTTTCCACCCGGTTGTGTACGAAATAAACCTGACCGCCGCGCCTGATTTCCTTCATAATGATATTATGCAGATTTTCATCGTCCCAGTGAATAATTTCCGTATGCACGGGCAGCCGGTTGGTCGGCGGTGTATCGATATGGGATAAATCACGGGCGCCCATTAAAGCCATATGCATGGTTCGCGGAATCGGTGTTGCCGTCATTGACAGGATGTCCACCGATACACGGTATTTTTTCAATTTTTCTTTCTGGCGCACGCCGAACCGCTGCTCCTCATCGACAATGAGTAAACCTAAATTTTTGAATCGCACATCATCCGAAAGCAAACGGTGGGTGCCGATAATAATGTCTATTTTCCCGGCGGCAAGATCGCTTAAAATTTGACGCTGTTGTTTGACGGACCGGAAGCGGTTCAGCATTTCCACGCGCAGGGGAAATTCCTTTAACCGCTCTTTGAGGGTTTGAAAATGTTGAAATGCAAGAATCGTTGTCGGAACCAGAACCGCAGACTGTTTATTATCCATCACCGCTTTGAACGCCGCGCGCAGGGCGACTTCTGTTTTGCCGAATCCGACATCGCCGCAAAGCAGACGATCCATCGGCTGCTCCGATTCCATATCCTGTTTCACTTCATTGATGGATTTGATCTGATCTTCGGTCTCTTCAAATAAAAAGGAAGCTTCCAGCTCTTTTTGCCAGTGATTGTCGCCGGCAAACTGGTATCCGCCGTGGGCTTTGCGGGCGGCGTAAATTCGGATCAGTTCCGCGGCGATTTTTTTTACGGAATCTTTTGTTTTCTTTTTAGTGCGTTCCCATTCCGCCGTGCCCAGACGGGTTAATTTGGGTTTGCCCCCTTCTTCGGTGCTGTATTTCTGGACGCGATTCAGCCGGTCAACCGTTACGAATAAATGATCGCCGTCCTGGTAGGCGATTTTAATGCACTCTTTTTTGACTGAACCGTAACTCAAGGTTTCCATACCCAGATACTGGCCGATGCCGTAGTCGATATGCACCACATAATCGTTCAGATTCAGGCTGCCGAGCTGTCTCAGATAGGCGCCGCTTTTGAACCGTTTATAAGCCCTGCGCCTTTTGAAGCGTTTAAATATCTCATGATCTGTAAGTATTTCCAGATTAAGCGACGGCAGTCTAAAGCCACTGTGCAGCGTACCCGTTGGAAAAGAGGCATTGATATTGATTTCCTCTTCGTCAATAATTTCCTGCAATCGTTCCGCCTGACTTTTTGACGCACACTGGATAATCAATTGATCCTTACGCTTGCTTTGCGCTTTTTTATGCAGATATTCTAAGAACAGTTTCATGCTGCCATTGAAATCGGGATGCGGTTCAACTTTAACATCAATAGTGGTTATGCTGTCAACGGTTACCAGATCGGTTTCGATAAGGCCGCAGGCAGTCAGCATTTCGCCGAATTGTTTTACGGACAAATATTTTTCTCCGGGCGGTAATTCCTCAATGCCCATGGTTATGTTTTCCCGGAAATTTTCGGCGGCGATTTCATTAAATCCTTCGATTTTTTGTTTTACAACCTGCGTATCTTCGCAGAAAAGTATTGTGTCCGAAGGTAAGATATTTGTTATAAATGCACCATTTTTGCGGTCTGAAAGATTAGGCAGGATGGTCGCCTCTTCAATAATTTCAATGGAGCGCTGGCTGTGCACGTCAAATAGACGGATGGACTCAATTGTGTTGCCAAACAGTTCAATGCGAATCGGATCGTCATAATTCCATGGAAAAAAATCGATAATACCGCCACGGGGACTGACTTCACCCACCTGATCGACCAAATCACGCCGCTTAAAGCCGATGGCGCTTAAATGTTCAATAAAGGCATCGTAATTCAATTCATTACCGGTTTTCAAATAAAATTCATTATCAAGAAATGTTTCTGGCCGGGGAAATTTCTCGGTGATACCTTCCACAGTGGAAACAGCCAGCCAGGCGTCCTGTTCAATAAATTTTTGCATTGCTTCCATACGCAAACTGAGCAGGCTGGGATTGGGCTCCTGCGGATCGTAAGGCGTAAACTCACTACCCGTTAAAAATACCACATGTGATTTTCCGGCAATCTGTTCCAGGTCTTCTCTAAGTTGTTCGGCCGAATCGGCATCATTAGCCAAATACAATACCGGTCTGTTTAGTTTTTCATAAATGTATGCCGTAACAAAGGCTCTGAAGGAACCGGCCACGGATGATAGATGGATATGGGATTCCGAACTGATCTTTTTAATGATATCTTCCAGGACGTGCAGAGAAAAAATTTTCTGTTTCAATGCTTCCATATCGCGCTGCGCTGGAACCCGGTCTGATTGCATAATCCGAAAATTGCTATTTGATGTTTCGTTTGATTTTATCGAGGTCGGCGGCATATCTGCTGTTTGGAAACTGTTTGTTTAACTGACGGTAATATTGCTCAAAAATATCATCCCGTCCGAGATAATGAAAAGAAGCGGCGGTTAAGAACCCCAGTGTTTCCTTATCGAAAAACTGACTGTCGTGCGAGACAACCGCTTCGCACAGGTTTATCGTTTTTAGGTAATCCTGTCTGTGAAAAGCGATATAGGCCAGGCCGTAAATTGCCGCCGCTTTACGCTGCACGTCCGGGGCGTTTTCCAAAAGTTCCTCAAAGTGCTTTTCACTTTTTTCGGTATCATTGGCATAATAGGCGATAAATCCTTTGTAGAACAGTACCGCCAGCCAGTATTCCTGATTATTCTGATAGAAATAGTTTTCCACTTCGGCAAAATGGGCAGCGGCTTTCTTATAATTTTGTGCCTTAAAATATAATTTTGCCAATTCAAAAATAGTGAACTGCTGCTTTTCTTCGGTACGATTTATTTTTAAAGATTTTTCCAGATTCTCAATGGCCCGGTCCATTTTCTGTAAACCGATGTAGGCATATCCGCGCAGGCGGAGCAGATCTTCTCTGGCTTTATATTCGGCATCGTGATCCAGTGTTGTTTCAATGGCTTCAATCGCTTCGTCGAATTTTCTCTGATTATAAAATGTCCAGGCCAGTTCGGCCCAGATTAAGGCTTTGGTCTTATCATCCTGTGTATCATGCAGGGCTCTCAAATATTTTTTTGAAGCCGCGCTGAAATCGTTTGAATCAAACAGTTCGCGGGCTTTCTCAATATTAACATTCATCATATCCAATATTTATCAAAACATTTAATGAAACTTACAATCGGGCAATATAACGGAATCAACCGGCAAATGGCAAATTTTTAAAGATCAAAAAAGCGCGTCCGGGATATTCGGACGTGCCCTGTATTTATGCTATTCCGCAAAATAGTAGGGCAAATACATCAGGACTGAAAAGCCATTTCCATCAGTTCATCCACCTGGTTGATAAAATGAAATTCCATTTTCTGAATATTCTTTTTCGGAATTTCCTCCAGATCTTTGCGATTTTTTTCAGGCAGAATTACTGTGGTAATACCGGCCCGTTTTGCAGCGATAACTTTTTCCCGAGTACCGCCGACGGGTAAAACCATGCCACGCAAGGTAATTTCACCCGTCATAGCAAGATTTTCCTTTAGACAGCGTTCTGAATAAAGTGAATATAATGCTGAAAAAATGGTGATACCGGCACTGGGACCGTCCTTTGGTATTGCGCCTGCCGGAACGTGAATATGCGTGTCGAATTTTTCATTGAAATTCTCATCGATATTAAACTGATCCGCATTTGCCCGCAGGTAACTCAGGGCGGCGCTGGCCGATTCTTTCATGACTTCCCCCAGTTTACCGGTCAGTGAAAGTCCGCCTTTACCGGGCATTTTAGTGGCCTCGATAAACAGAATATCACCGCCGACGGGCGTCCAGGCCAATCCGGTCGCAACACCATTTCTCGAAACACGTTCGGCAACTTCGGAATAAAAGCGTTCCGGACCGAGATATTTTGAGACGGAGTTACCCGATATCCGTCGTGATTTGACTTTACCTTCCACAATTTCCTTGGCAACACCACGTGTAATGGAGGCGATTTCCCGTTCCAGGTTACGTACGCCGGCTTCCCTGGTGTAGCGGTTGATTACTTTGTGCACGGCACTTTTGGTGAAGTTCAACTGTTTTTCCCTTAAACCATGATTTTCGAGCTGTTTGGGAATCAGGTACCGATCCGCAATACTGACTTTCTCCTCTTCGATGTAACCGTTGATCTCAATAACTTCCATCCTGTCTTTCAGGGCCGGCGGAATGGGATCGCTGACATTAGCCGTAGCAATAAACATCACCTTGGATAAGTCAAAAGGGACTTCCAGGTAATGATCGGCAAAGGAAAAATTCTGTTCCGGATCCAAAACCTCCAGTAATGCGGAAGAAGGATCGCCGCGAAAATCCATACCCAGCTTATCGATCTCATCGAGCATAATCACCGGATTATTCGAACCTACCTTTTTAATCGTCTGAATAATTCGGCCGGGCAGGGCGCCGACATAGGTCCGGCGATGGCCGCGAATTTCCGCTTCATCTCTGACGCCTCCAAGGGACATGCGGGAAAATTTGCGATTCAAAGCGCGGGCAATCGATTTACCCAAACTGGTTTTACCAACCCCCGGAGGGCCGACAAAACATAAAATCGGACCTTTCATATCTGATTTCAACTGCCGCACCGCAAGATATTCCAGTATGCGTTTTTTCACCTTTTCCAAACCATAGTGGTCTTCGTTTAAAATTTCTTCAGCACGATTTACATCCAGTCGATCGCGGGTGCTTTTCTTCCAGGGCATTTCCATCAGCCAGTCCAGATAAGTACGGGCCACCGTGTATTCGCTGGCCATCGGCGACATTTTGGACAGTCTGTTCAGCTCTTTTTCAGCGACATCCTTAACTTCCTTCGGCATTTTAATTTTTTCCAGCCTTTGACGCAGTTCATCAATCTCTCCGCTCTCATCTTCATATTCGCCGAGTTCTTTTTTTATGGCCTTCAATTGTTCGCGTAAATAGTACTGCCGCTGGGTTTTGTTTAACTCACCCTGCACGTCATTTTGAATTTTCGTACCCAATTCCTGGATTTGCAGCTCTTTATTGATCAAATAATTGATCTTCTTCAAACGTTCTTTTACATCTTTGATTTCCAGTACATTCTGCTTTTCATCAATGTTAAAATTGATTTGTGATGCGACCATATCTGCCAACTTTGCAGCGTCATCGGTATTGAGGATCATTAAACGATGTTCATTTGTCAGATAAGGCGTATGATCCACGATTTTCTGAAAGACGGTTTTGATATTGTTAACCAGCGCCTCAATTTCCACATCGGGCTTAAATGTCTCCTGAACCTGCAGAACCGTTCCCTTAAAATAAGGTTCATACTGAGAAATATTTAGCAGTTTAAAACGATACATGCCCTGCACAATCAACTGTTCACTGCCGTCAGGCATTTTGAACTTTTTGAGAATCATTGCCGCAGTACCCCATGCGTACAGATCTTCTGAGGAAGGTTCCTCAATGCGTCCGTCACGCTGGGCTATAAGACCAATTACCTTGGTGCCTTCGCCTAAATTTTTCAGCAGATTCAGCGACTTTTCCCTGCCAACGGCCAGCGGTATTACCTGATTGGGAAAAACCACTGTATTCCGTAATGGCATAATCGGCATTTCTTCTGAAAATTCTGTTACTTTTACATCTTCTTTTATCACAATTTTCTCCTGTATAAAAGATTTATTTTCTCTTTTTTTATATAACCTTCCAATGAGCGGATAAGTAACTTTGCAATTAACATGCCATTCGGAAATTTAAGCTTATTTCAGCACAAATCAATGATTTTTACTTTTAAAGATCACAATTCATGCAACATTGACAGACAGGATGACACTATGAACAATTTTATACGATCATAAATTCCATGCGGATTATGTAAGATTCATTGAGAAAAATGGTTCTATGTCGTTTTGTGTGGGTATTATAAATCATACACAGCAGTATAAAACAGCGGCGATATGTTCAGGGATTTATTTCGAACGCACGCCTTTGGCGGATGTTTGGGGATATTAGCAAAAAAAGTATAGCCACTAATGACAAGGTCACAGGTAACAAGGTCACAAGAACACCAAATCACGAAACAGACACAAAAAAGAAATCCCTTATTACTAACCAAAAATATTTGTCCCGCCCGGGCGGGATACAGGGGGGGGATTTGGAGTCGGCAAAGTCAGAGATACACGCTCAGATTTCGCAAGTAAGAATCTAATAAGCCTCG
>CAYXRA010000001.1:71341-102424 GCA_964467525.1 uncultured Calditrichaceae bacterium | reverse complement strand
CCAGTTTCATATTGGTCAATTTCAGGTATGTCAAAACTTGTTTCTTGTGGGCTTTTGAGGTTGATTCGACCGATTTCAGTTCCAGAATTACTTTTCCTTCCACAACAATGTCTGCCCTAAAGCCCTCATCAAATTTGATTCCCCTGAATTTAATCGGAACAGGAACTTGGCGGTCTATTTTCAATCCCTTTGATTTCAGTTCATGCGCAAGCAGCACCTCATAAACCGTTTCAAGAAGTCCCGGACCAAGTTCCTTGTGAAGTCGGACTGCGCAGTCAACGACTATTTTTCCTATTTCATTTTCATTCATTTTCTTAGTGCCTTCGTGGCTTTGTGCGTGTTTGGTGTTCTGAATAGCAGTCATTATCAAGCGAAAAATAAAAGTCGTAAATATGGGACATAACATGATTTGGAACGGTCGATTTTTCAATATCGACGAGCATCATTCTCTCAATGTTGATGCCACATTTATGGTGATAAGGCGCGTTTAATTTGGTTTGATTACTTTTGTCGCCTGCGCCATGATGTTGACGGTCTGATCCATCGTGCCGATATCGCCAATCATGAGGTCGGCGCGTTTATCGTGAAAATCAAGGCACGTGCTGCACGTTGCTATCCGCGCGCCTTTTTGCTGTAAAATTTTTAATGCGTCTATCACTTCGCTTCCTTTGGTGGTGAGATTAATAGCCGAATTAACGCATCCGATCATATCAATCTTCTCGTTTGATTTAGCCAGTTCATTTAAAAAAAGTTTCATAAGCTTTTTTCCTAACTCAGGATCACCTTCTCCCATCTTATCGGAGTTTAAATAAAGAAACGTCATGCATGCCCTTTCTATTATCTGTTCGATTTAGTATATACAAATCCATATGTTTATCAGGTACATTTCACATTCCTGATCGGCGTTGGTGTCGGAATCGCTTTCGGTATCGATTATGTAAAATATCAGCATGAACCAAATTCGATACCGATTCCGATAGCGATCCCGACCCCGCATTAAACAGGCGCCGTCGCTTTTTTATGTTCCGAAATCTATTTATCCGGTTTTTCTTTGTTCCCGAAATCATCTTTAATACCCATAGCCCTGGCGCGCTCTGTCCATTTTTTTCGCGCTAAAATACGCATGTTTTCAACATTATCCGTTTCATCGACAATTTCCATGCCCATAATTGTCTCAATCAAATCTTCAAGTGTCACCAGTCCTTCCGTACCGCCATGCTCATTAACGGCAATGGCAATATGATGGCGTTCCTGAAGCGTCCTTTCAAACAAAGCGGTGAGAGACAACGATTCCGGTACGATGAGTATTTCACGTTTCAGTGATCGAAGTGCATCGTCATCCCGTTCCTGCGTGGAGCGGATTAAAACATCATCTTTAAGCACAAATCCGGTAATGTCATCAATATTTGAATTGTAGACAGGAATACGTGAAAACGGCGTTTTGCTGATAAACTCCAGTGCACCACCAATTTTCATATCCTCAGGCAAGGCAGAGATCACGGTCCGCGGTGTCATAACATCGGATATTTTCAGCGATTCGAATCGCAGTAGATTTCTGATAATTTTTGACTCTTTGCTGTGGAGCTGCCCTGTTTCCACACCCAGGGAGGCCATGGCAATAAGTTCATCGCGACTTAAAACGTTTTCAACCTTTCCACGGGAAATAAACCGGGTCACACGCTCTGAAATCCACACAACCGGATAAAGTGTTACAATCAGGCTTCTTACAAACAGCGCCGTGGGCCGGACAAGTTTCGACCAGTAAACGGCTCCGATGGTCTTGGGAACGATTTCTGATAGAAACAGAATCATCAGCGTCATGACGCCTGAAAAGATGCCGAACCAGGCGCTTCCGAATACGACAGTCGCCTTGGCGCCGGCGCCGATCGCACCAACCGTGTGGGCAATCGTATTAAGCGTAAGAATGGCGGCGAGCGACTGGTCCACTTTATCTCTTTTTAATCTATGCAAAAGCGCTGCCCGGTTAGGATGTTTTTCTTTCATGCCTTCGATGTATGAGGGGGTAATACTTAAAAGCACGGCTTCGGCTATTGAGCAAAGAAATGAAAAAACCAAAGCCAGTAAAATATAAACGATCAGCATCATCACATCGGAGGCTTTGCCGGCATCAACTGTTTCAGGGAGACCCGGAATACCAAAGGCAGGATCAGGATTGAGTATTGGTATTGATATTAAAACGATTATAATCCATACCGATCTGTAAGATTGCAATTTCATAAAACTTTTTTATCCAATTTAGCCGAACAAAGCTCTGCGTTTAAAGCGAAATTTTTCATAAAATAACCCATAACTGCCGCCGGTTACAGTCCAATTTTCGGATTCATTATGAATCACCAAGCTGCTGCGTCACAACCCACTATTCCATCGTTTCGGGGCGCAATAGTTATAACGTTCGCAGTGGCAATCTACCAAATCATTGCAGTGCATTCAAAAAATTTGTTTAGGTCTTTAAAGATGAAGCAGTGTTTAGATTCTTACTTGCGAAATCTGAGCGTGTATCTCTGACTTTGCCAATGCCAAATCCCCCACCCCTTGCTTCCCCTCCCCCGCTCGGGCGGGACAAATATTTTTGTTTAGCACTAAATCAAATAAGTATATGCATCAAGCGAGGATTGACTTCAGTTCGGGACAACGATGCTTTATTATGTAATTGTCAATACGGTAAGGGCAATTTCTAAGAAACATTATTGGAAAAAGTTGATGTTGTTTGAATTGGCCGGGTTGATGCTTTTTCCATCCTTTCGAATTTTGTAAAATTTCATCTGACATTTTTTAAAACTAATCTGAATAAAACTCAATATCTTCTCCTCTTGCTCTTGCTTCTCTGACAATTTTTTGCATATGATCAGGCAATGTATCCAAAGGTACAATGAATCCATCAACCATAACCATATTTTTGAATGGATTAGATTCTATCATTTTTTGGGTGGAAAATTCAGAATCAAAGTATGACATATTAAACATATCTCTGATTTGTTTGGCCTTGTTTGATACCGATGAGTTTTTTGTGCCGAAGTATTCGCTAATCATTTTTGCTGTCATGTATGGTTTAAAGGATTTATCAAATAAGAAATTTATCGAACCGATTGCATAAACGACTGCAGCGGCCCAAATTTCAACTTTTCCTTTCTGAAGGGGAACTTCTCTTTTTCTTCCCAGTTTTTTAATGAGCTTGGCACACAAATCAGAATAATCATTATCCAATTTTTGAGCGCAAAAATCTTTTGTCATTTCAATCAATTTGTTCTCTCTTTCTTTAATTTCTTCTTTAGTCATAATGTCGATTTCCAATCGGTATATTTTTTATCTTATGAATGTTATTTATTATTTTTTTTAGAGTGCAATTTAGTTTTTCTTTATCCGGAACATTACCCCAAAACAAATCATCAGTATCCATCTGCTGGGTAATCTTTTAATGGTTTCCGATCAATATGTTTAATTTTTGTGTTTATACTATAAAATCGGATTTTTAAAAACAAATAAAAATTTCAGAGCTCCTGACTTAGCGTGAACTAAAGTGTCGCTAATTTGTATCATTAACTTAGATTTCTGAACCGAAACAATCACAGTTTATTTAACTATTGTAGTTTAAGCTTTTATGTGAAATTTCCTCGTAGAGAAAATAATTATTGTAGTAAAACAAAGAATCCTACCCCTTAGATCCTCGTAGAGGATTCATTGTTTGATTTATATTTCAAGACGAATTGGCGGTTCGGTCGGCTGTTTAAAATCCCCACCCCTTTTTCCCATCCCCATCCCGCCTTGGCGGGAGGGAGGGTTTGCCTCAAAGGCCCCAAAGGGGTGCCTGTGGCAGGTGGCTTGCGCCAGGGAGGGGCGAAAGCCCTTGTCTGTTTAATCATGCCTTTGTGTGTTTGTTAAATCATGGATGTTTCGTTGACCAATTTTTCTACCACAAAAGTGGTGGCTTACGCCACAAAAATAAAACCTCTTGTATGTTTAATGTTCAGAAGTTTTGAATTATTCAGAGATCTTTTTAGCGTAGGGGAATTCACCCAGCCAACATTTTTTGTAATAGGTTCTTTATATCGTTAGTTCATATTCTTTGCCCCATGCGCATTGTTCCATGCTCTATGCATTATTCTTTCCCTTGATTTTTAGGGATATTTATCAGATATTGCACGTATAAAGCGACAGTGTTAATTATTTGGAGAATACAGACTTTCTTTCATGATCGATAATTTCAATTATAACTATGCAAACGTACCCGAACGCTGTGTACTTGCCGGATTGGTTTTACCCCGGCAATCCAAATGGGAAATCATAGATCATCTCAACGAACTTAAGGCCCTGGCCCGGACCGTCGGCGCCGAAGTAGTGGAAACGTATATTCAGGAACGCCCGGCCGCCGATCCGGCCTATTTCATAGGTAAAGGTAAAGTGGAAGAGATAGCGGACTTCATCGAAGAAAATGAAATCAATCTGGTCATTTTCGACGATGAATTATCTCCGGCTCAGATGCGTAATATCGAAAAAATCTTTGAGGTGAAAGTAATCGACCGCTCGGCACTGATCCTCGATATCTTTGCCGATCATGCCCGCACCAATGAAGCCAAGGTGCAGGTGGAACTGGCCCAGCTTAATTATCTGTTACCCCGCCTGACCCGGCAGTGGGAGCATTTATCGCGACAGGTGGGCGGTATCGGCACCAAGGGACCCGGTGAAACACAACTGGAAACAGACCGGCGACTGATACGCAACCGCATCAGTCATTTAATACAGGACCTGAAAAGAATCGCCCGGCAAAATAAAACCCGGCGCCAGCAGCGCAAGGGCTTTTTCAGAGCGGCGCTGATCGGATACACCAACGCCGGTAAATCGACCCTGATGAATGCACTCACCAGTGCCAGGGTGAAAACAGAAGACCAGCTCTTTGCCACTTTGGACACCACTGTCCGCCGCCTTGCACTGAACGAGCATATTCAGGTGTTATTAAGCGATACGGTCGGTTTTATTCGCAAACTGCCCCATCACCTGATCGCTTCATTCAGGACCACCCTGGCGGAGGCCAGTGAGGCTGACTTGCTTATTCATGTGGTCGATATTACCCATCCGAATTTTGAGGAGCACATTCGCGTTGTTAATGATATTCTTGATGATATGGATCTTGCCGAAAGGAGACGGCTGCTGGTATTCAATAAAGTGGATCAGCTAAAGGAAAACGGGTTACTGGGGCAAATCAGGGCTTCTTATCCCGAGGCGCTCTTTATTTCGGCCACCAGAAAAATCGGCTTGAAAAGCCTAATGGACAAATTGGTGGAAATGATTGAATCACGATATCACACAAAAAAAATCAAGCTGAACTATATGAGCGGGGCGGCCGAGCATCTGATACACCCGCTGGCCAGGGTTTTGGATAAAGAATCGGATGAGCAGTATTTATATCTTACCCTGAAATATCCGAAAGAAAATGAAGAAAGAATCAGTGCGATTGCCGAACAATTTAAATAACAGGGGATACCGTTGTCCGTAAAAATAGGTCTGATTTTGTTTCTGGCTCTGCTGCTACCCCTTCAGGCGCAGGTGATCCACCAAATCTATTTCGACCGTTTTACCCATTACCGGCCCGATGACTGGGTGACCTATGCCCCGGCCAATGAGATTACTTCCATTGATATGGGATTTGACTATGTCTTTTTCGGCACGCGCCATGGCGGCATATTGCGTTATCACGTCTACGATAACATCTGGGATTTTCCTTACACCACCAGCAACGGACTGCGCAGTAATTATATCCGGAGAATTGTTTACAATCATGAGGAAAATCGCTGGTATGCCCTAACCAGCGCCGGTATCGATGTGTACAACCAGGCTTTTAAATACTGGGAACCGGCTGATGTAGACGTGCTGCCTCAGCGTCGCACCATTAGCAATATTGAACAGCGGGATTTTAAAAATCAGGACAATTTCAACTTTCCACCCCTTTACCGGCCGTCCAATTCCGAGCTGCCGGACTTCTTCACCAAAACCGACATTCTTTTTCATCCCCCGGATAAGATTATCGATCGCCACAACCGTTCTTTTTATTTCAGCGATGAACGCATCGTGGATAACTGGCAGCGGCTTTGGCTGAGCACAAACGGGATCGGGGTAGCTAAGGCTAATTTGAATAACTGGTATCTGACCGTGCATCAAATGTCCATTCCCTATATCTATCCCCGCGATGTCTTTTTTGACGGGGATAATGTCTGGATCGCCGGTAAATCCATGGGCAGGGAGCCAGCCGGAATTACACTATGGGAATATCACCGCAATCACTGGAAATACTACGAGGCCCCTTTTATTTCCGCTATTTATGATGATAATACAAACGCCATTAACGGCATCGGAAAATATCTGTTCTTTGCAACAGATCAGGGGATGCTTACCTATGATAAAAAGAAAAAATCCTGGGATACGTTCACGACGGGGGACGGTCTGGAATCAGACAAAGTTTATGATTTGTTTGTCTTTGACGGTATACTTTACATCGGTACCGCAGAAGGTTTTAACCGGTTTGATCCCGGATACGGTAAAATAGAGGAATCAGAAGATCTCACGCTGGATAATGTGCCGGTTTATCAGATCACTGCCTGGGATTCGAGCCTGGTTTTCGCAACCGGCCGCGGATTATATCGATATTATCCGGCCAAGGATAAGTTCCGTTTCTTTGAAACCGGTGCAGCCATTCCGGATTTGCGCATTACCGCCGTTGATGCCTGTAAAGATACGCTCTGGCTGGCCGGCGATTACGGTATTACCTATTACGCCCGCAAAGCGGATCGCTGGGTTTCTTTTACCGGTATAAAAGATAAAATTTACACCAGGTTCCATGATATAGCTTTTACGAAAAATAACGTCTGGTTTGCCAGCGGTCAGGGATTGCTGAAGTATGATATCGAAAGGGATTACTGGTATTTATATACTACTGAAGATGGCCTGGCGGACAACCGCGTTTATCATATCGATGTGGACGGCGACGATCTGTGGCTGAGCACACAGAAGGGCGTCACGCTTTTCCGCTGGTATGTTGAGGGCCGGACGGAATAGAGCAAGCTTTCAGGCCACGCATCAAATAAATTTTCTTAGATCCTTCACAATGTTTATATTTAAAACTTATTTTAAATGCAGAAAAAGCAGCGGAAATCTCAATTAATATGGAGCGTTAATTATGGCAGAAGTTGTAGAAAATGAAAGCAGGGATAAGAAACCGCCTAAGCAAGTTATTGCAGATGCTTTCAAGGAATTAGGTGAAACTTTAGTCGCGTTTATTAAAGCCCCTAAAGCGCTGTGGGGTGTTAATGTGCCGTATGTACTGGAAGGACTTGTCTATTTTGGCATCCTGACTATTCTGGGGAAATTCTGCTCGGAAAATGTTGCCTTAAGCGATTTGCATGCCGGCTGGGTATATGGCGCCGTGACCGGTGGTATTACCTTTGCCATGCTCATATTCGGCGGGGTGTCGGATAAAATCGGTGTGCGCCGTTCCCTGGCCCTGGCATTTTTCACCATGATGGTAGGACGGGCTATTGTAGCCTTTTCGGGAACCGCTTCGCTCGGTCAGGGTTTGGGTTCGCCGATGTTTTTCACGATGATCGGCGGATTGTTTTTAATGGTTGTTGCTTACGGATTATATCAGCCTGCTGCTTATGCCGGCGTGAAGCGCTACACCAATCCCAAAACCGCCGCAATGGGTTATGCCGTTGTGTATGGACTGATGAATCTCGGCGCTTTCTTTTCAGGTTTTATATCGTCCAACACCCGCCATATATTCGAACCGGTTTTTCCACCAAACGGACTGACCGCGGTATTCTGGGTCTATGTATTTCTGACCGGCGTTGCTTTTTTAACCACCATTTTTATCCTGACAAAAAAGACCGATAAAAATGCCAGAGAGCGCATTCGCCGCGAAACGGCAACCATGAAAGGCGAGGTTGCTGAAGAAGATGATGAAGGCGAGGTTGAGCGCAGTGATGTTAAAACAGAAAAAATCAATAATATCCCGCTCTACGCCATATCCGCGGTCTTTGCCGCTGTACTCTTTCACTTTCTGCGCCTGGTTTCACTTGAAAAATTAACCCTTTTTTCAGAGAATTTTATCAACTCGGCCGTTTTTAATATCAGCCTTTTGGCGCTACTGCTTGTGATCGGAACAGGAGAGTTCTTGCGGCATCGTCCCGATCATCCTTTCCGTGACATGCGTTTTGTTTTTTTTATTTTTATTCTGATTCCGGTTCAAACCCTGTTTGCTCATAACTGGCTGACCCTGCCTTATTATCTGGACAGGGCATTTGTGGGTACGGTTGTAGGCAATTATTTTGAAGTATTTTCCAATCTTAATCCGATACTCATTTTTATTCTGGCTCCGATTATTGCCGGATTAACTGCCCGGGCCAATGTCTATAGAATGATGATTCTTGGTACATTTGTCATGGCCCTGCCCACTTTTTTACTGTCCTTTGGGCCTAATGTAATATTACTGCTCACCTATATTCTGTTAATGACTATCGGTGAAGCCATGTGGCAGCCGCGTTTTCTGCAGTGGATCGCAGAGATTGCCCCAAAAGGTAAAACCGGTGCTTATATGGGTATCGGTCAGTTCCCCTGGTTTTTAACTAAGGTAATTACTTCTTTTTATTCGGGATATTTTATTGCCAATTACGTACCGCAGCCCGGCAGCGGCATGGAAATGAAAACCGGCGAGATGTGGTTCTACTATTCATTGATCGCCATGATTACCCCGGTATGTCTGCTGGTTGCCAAAAAATGGATGGAAAAGGGCATGCGACATAAACGGGAAGACTAAGATAGAAATACTGTTCACATTAAAAAACGCTCGTTTTTCCCGTGATGTGAAAGCGGGCGTTTTTTTATGAATTTCCCGGGATGTATCAACTTGTGAGATAAATTAGAAGCTAAGGCGAAGGCTAACGCGAAAGATGAGTTTTTGATGATTCCTGAAAGGATATTTCTATTTGATCACTGTACGGTTGGATAAAAATATTAAACTGCGTCTTTAATCCGGAAAATCAATTCTTTTCACACCTCTTTCCTCAGCCTCAGGCTTAGCCTTTTCCCTTTATTCACTCACCGGAAACAGCACTTCAATCATGCCGTCTTCCTGATATAATTCATAAGCGTGATCTTTTACGGCATAATCATTTTCCGCGACCCATTTATTGATTGCCGGGTAGGTTTTAATGGGGGCAATCATCGGGTGGGCGTCGATCGCTGCAACGACAAAATTTTGCCGGGGAATAGTTTCAAAAACATAGGGATCGTCAACCTGAACGGAATCTTTGACGAGATAACCGGCCCGCCAGCGCATATTTTCCTGTTCAACTTTTGAAGGATCGTCCAGATACGCGCCACATCCGATACCATAGTCAATGTTATTGGCATCCAGATAGGTATTAACTTCCTCAAAAACTTTCGGTATTTCCTTAAATGATCCGGTACGCGCTGTATAAACGTAATGCCACGGTCCGCGCTCGGCGACATATATCTCAGGTTCGGCAAACATGCCCGCCCTCCAGAGGGCGACAACGATGGCTATTATGATAATGCCTGCAAAAACAAGAATACCGATTAATATTTTTTTTCCTGTTGATGACATAGTGTATTTCCTCTGTTATTGAACAAAAAAAAGGCGTCCGCATCGCGGACGCCGGTTAAGCAGTTGAGGATTAACTTATTTGATGCCGGCTCTCTCTTCGAGCATGGCGGTGGTCAGTGATTTGGGACGTTCAAGCGCCTGTCCGACGGCCCGATCCCAGATAATATTGCTGAGAACACCGATGGCACGGCCAACGCCGAACATCACCGTGTAAAAATCATATTCTGTAACACCGTAATGCCACTGAATCACACCGGAATGGGCATCAACATTCGGCCATGGATTTTTCGCTTTACCCTGCTCTTTCAGGATGGGCGGTACTACTTCGTATATCATACTTACCAGTTTAAATATTTCGTCATCCGGCAGGTGCTTTAACGCGAATTCCCGTTGTGCGGTATAACGCGGATCGGTTTTCCGCAGTACAGCGTGACCATAACCCGGGATGACCTGGCCCGAATTCAGCGTATCCCAGACGAATTTTTTCAATTCTTCCTCAGTGGGCAGTTTATTTCCCATCTTATCCATTACACTCTGAATCCAGCGCAGGACTTCCTGATTTGCCAGTCCGTGCAGCGGTCCTGCTAAACCGTCCAGTCCTGCGGATAAGGCATAATACGGATCGGATAAGGCAGAAGCGACCAGATGTGTGGTATGGGCGCTGACATTACCGCTTTCATGGTCACTGTGCAGGATAAAATACAGGCGTGATAATTCTTCGTAAGGATGATCGACACCCATCATGTGGGCAAAATTCGCACCGAAATCCAGACTCGGATCCGGATCGATCGGCGTATCGCCTTTGTATTTATAGCGATAGATAAACGCGGCAATTTCAGGTAATTTTGCCAGCAGATTCATGCTGTCTTCAAAAAAAGGATCCCAGTAATCCATTTTGCTCATGCCTTTATTATAGGCCGGTACGAAAGTCGATTCTTTCTGGAGAGCCAGCACTGCGGCATTAAACATCGTCATCGGATGGGTTTCTTTGTGCATGGCACGCAGCATGTCGAAGACATATTGAGGTACTTTACTGCGTTTACTGAAATCATCAACAACATCCTTAATGTCAGTTTCGCTGGGCATTTCGCCTGTTAAAAGGAGATAGAAGTGACCTTCAACATAAGGCATTTCCGCGCCTTCTTTTTTGGGTAATTTTTCAAGACATTCCGGTATGGTATAACCGCGAAAGCGAATGCCCTCTTCGGGATCAAGATAAGAAATGTCCGTGGTAAGACATTTCAGTCCCCGCATTCCACCATACATCTGGCTCATTTTTACCTGATCAATGACAACATCACTATGTTCCTTGACCAATTTTGTTACCCGTTCTCTGTAACCGGGAATTTTCTCGGCTAACTTTTCTTTGAACTTTGACATACCTGTCCCTTTCTTTGTACGTTAAAGATTCTAATTACTTAGAGGGTACCTTGGCAACCATTATGATTGATAATTTGTTCACATAATAATATGCAATTTATTTTGCATAATCAATGAATATTTTAATTAAGTTTCTTTTTTTGACGTTGGTTCTTTCGTTTTGTTATCCTTTTTAGTTTCTTTTGGCTTTTTTTCATCCGCAGGCGGGGCTTTTTTCTTGTAATCGGTGATATAGAAACCGTTGCCTTTGAACAACAATCCGCTTCCGGTTCCGATTTTTCTGCGTAGTTTACCTTTGCATTCGGGACAGACTGCAATCGGGTCCGCGGTAATACGCTGAAACGCTTCAAATTCATAGCCGCAATCTTCACATATATATTCATAAGTGGGCATGCTTGTAATTACTCCTTAATTGATCTTACTAACCTAAAACACTGCAAATGCAGGCAACATTAATAATATCTTCCGCGCTGCAACCACGGGATAAATCGTTATAGGGCTTGGCAAGTCCCTGAACCACCGGACCAACGGCTTCAGCCCCGGCTAAGCGTTGCAGTATTTTATAACCAATATTTCCGGCGTCCAAATCCGGAAAAATAAAAACATTTGCTTTGCCGGCGACCGCACTGCCGGGCGCCTTTTTCCGGCCAATGGATTCAATCAACGCCGCATCAAACTGCAATTCACCGTCAATATTCAAACCGGGTTGCAGCTCTTTTACCTTTTCCAGAGCCAGGATTACTTTATCGACATCTTCGTGTTTGGCGCTGCCTTTTGTTGAAAAAGATAGAAGGGCTACCGCAGGCGCCGTGCCAACCAGGGATTTATGGGTTATTGCGCTGCTGATGGCGATACTGGCCAGCTGATCAGGATCGGGATTCGGGATAACCGCACAGTCGCCGAAGGTAAAAATCCGGCCGTCGGGCATTACCATTAAAAACGAGCTCGATACGGCTTTAATGCCTTCGGCCATGCCTACTACCTGTATTGCGGCGCGCATAACATCACCGGTTGTATTTACGGAACCGGCCACGGCGCCGGCTGCTTCACCGGTCCGTACCAGGAAGGCGCCGAAATAGAGTTCGTTTTTAACAATATGCGCCGCTTCTTCGCGACTGATACCCTTGTGTTTTCTTAAATCATAATAAAGTGCCGCATATTCGGCGGCGGTTTTTGCTTTTCGCGGATCAATTTTTTCAATCGAATCCAGTTTGATTACGTTTTCGTCGGCTATGCGGTCGATCTCTGATTCGCTGCCCAGTAAAACCGGTTCAGCCAGTCCGTTTTGTTTCAGGAAGAGGGCCGCCTTCTGAACGCGCGGTTCCGTACCCTCCGGTAATACGATACGTTTGATTTTTTCTTTGGCCTGTGTTCTGATTCTTTCAATGAGTTCCATTTTTATTCCTTATCGAGTTTTTCAATCAGTTTCTTTTCTACTAACTTAGTAACAAATTTTGTGATATCTCCTTTGAAGTTAGCCACATCTTTCACGATGGTCGAATTGAGATAGGTATATTTTTCGTTGGGCATCATAAAAAGGGTGGTAATCTGATCGTCCAGATGCTGATTCATCAGAGCCATCTGAAATTCGTACTCAAAATCCGAAATGGCCCGCAGACCGCGAAGAATGACGCAGGCATTTTTTTGAGCGGCAAAATTCACCAGCAGTCCGCTGAATGTTTCAACAGAAACATTGGGCAGGTGACGGACGGCGTCTTCTATCATTTTGATGCGTTCGTCTGCGTTAAACAAGGGCTTTTTGCTTTTATTAATGGCTAATGTCACAATAACATGATCGAACAATTTGCTGCCGCGTTCGATAATATCCACATGTCCCAGCGTAATCGGATCGAATGTACCGGGGTAAATGGCGATGCGTGTTTTATGATTTGTTTTCATATCTTGCTTCAATAAATGTGATTAAACTTCTGCCAATTTTTTTTTGTTTCATTACTGTGTATAGATTTGATTCGGCAAGAACGGGATTATTGATCTCATGTTCAACAACGAGGATGGTGTCCGGCGTATGACTCTGCGCATTCCGAAAAAAACCATCGATTAAATCCTGTAATTCCGGATAAACAAACGGCGGATCGACCAAACAGAGGTCAAATTGTATCGGGGTCCTTTTGACAAATTGTATAGTGTCGCTTTGAGAAATGAAATATTGATTTTCCGGAATGCCTATATTTTCAATATTCCGGCAGAGAATTTCTACAGATGATTTTGCATTATCGACGAAATGTACTTGTCTTGCGCCGCGGCTCAATGCTTCCAAACCGAGGTTTCCTGATCCTGAAAATAGATCCAAGACAATTTTATTTTCCGGGAAATCACCCAGGATATTAAAGATGAATTCTTTTACTCTGTCTGTGGTTGGTCTGATTGTCAGATCGTTACTGCTTCTTAATTTTCTCCCTTTGAACTTTCCAGAAATAATCCGCATTGTTAATATTTTCTAAACGTAAACGTTAAGGATCATGGTCAGCAAATAATTACTCTGATTGAATTTTCGCTGATCGGCAGCATTAAATGTCAGTTTGTGAATTTCAATATTTTTACCGGCCGCCGCAATGCCTTTCAGTAAGCTTAAACAATCCTGAAGCGGACCGGCAATATTGGTTTCGATTTTGTAAACCTGAAACTGATCGCTGCTTGAAGGAGATCTGTGTTTGATGTCTTTTATATGCACATTGTTTTGCTTAACAATAGATTGTAGCCAGACGTCGGCTTCGTTGCCGCTGGAGAGTGGATTATTAACCTGTGCATCGTTTCCTGTTCTGTTTTTCAGGTTGATAAAGTACAGACCAAATACCCCGCCATGCGTTCCCGGTCTCTGTTCAGAGGAGACAATCGAAAATTTATCATATTTAAAATTTTCTTTCAGTTTCAGATTTAACTTAGCCAGGCCATCACGACTATTACCGAAAACCTCAAAATACAGGACATCGCCGTAAAGCAAAATGCTCGAAAGACGATTGTTGTTATTCATAGTACCCACAAGCCGGGAGAGGAAAGACAGATCCTGGCTGGTTTTTCCGGCCAGCATTGAAAAATATTGTGTTCTGCGCTGCTGCTCCTGTGCCTGTGCCGGACCGGCCGTCTCCGGCTGTTGGGTTTGGGCCGGCGGTGTATCGGCAATTTCTGCTGGTGGAGCATCTTTCAGAATAAACTGCCATACGCCAAAAAAGACCGCAATGAGTAAAATGATTAAGATGCCACCGATTATAATGGGCTTATATCCGACTTTTTCCTGTTTTTCATCTTCATAGCTGTCATAGACATGTTCTTCTTCTTCGTAATCGGGTTCTTTATATTCCGGCTCCTCATATTCCTCTTCTGCTACTTCTTCTTCGGCCTGGTATTCATCCAGTTGAAAACTATCATTCATATTATTTAGAAAATCACCGGATTCTTCCTCAGGCTTTTTTTGCCCGGCAGGCGGCGGACTTTCGGTTTCTTCAATTTCATTCAAACCGGGGAATTCAAAGTCATCCTGGTCTTCATCCGGTATGTCAAATTGGTCTTCCGTTTTTTCCGGTGCTTCCGGCTGCGGCTCATCGGGCTCCCGGGGCGGAACGATATCCGTCGGTTTCTCTTTATCGTCTTTTTTGTCTTCAGGCTTTGGATTAATGAAATAATCTTCCTGACCTAATATATCATGATCTTTCATATGATCAACCTCAGATGATTATTTTTGTTCATTTAGAAGCACTCCCAAAGCCTCTGTATAAGCGTTTTTAGCATCGACGGGACCGGCGTAGTTTTCAACTTTTAGTTCTTTTACATCCTGATTAAAATGATTTTGCAGTAAATCATTTACAGCCTGATTAAAATCGTGGCCATGAACAAATACCTGGCAGGTTTTTTGTTGAATATACGGGAGTTGCTCCAGCATATTTAAGCTTTGCTTATAGCGATCTTTAGCCAATTCGAGAATTTTCTCTTCAAAAGCCATGCTTTGTCCCGGTGATTGCAGATTATCAAGATAAGAAAGATAGTATTTACCGTTCAGATAGAGGTGTGTGCTCAAATTGTATTTATCAATTTTATAAATTTGCTGGTTATTCGGGATATCCGCCAAATTATATTCAAGCAGATAATTTTCGATGGAATGATTGTCCAGTATCATACGGCCCAGGGTGGCGGTGCTTGCCTCTGCCAGTTCGGAGAATTTGCGTATAATCGATTTATGGATTGCGATGAAAGCAATTTCTTTGTAGGTACTGTAATCATATTCCGTATCCGTTTTAATGATTTTATAATTCTCCATACTTTCGGGCAGGTAATTCTTCAGTTCCCACTCTGCCTGTGTACGGATCACGCTCTCATCTGCATCGACGGGCACCGCGATACGCTTGTAAAAGGTAAAGTTGAGCGGTAATGATATATTTAATGCCAGATCATCGACAGACTTTTCCTTCTTCTGCTGCAGAATCAGTTCGGATATTGCATTTAAATTTTGATCTTTGAAAAATGCATCGTAACTAAAGATGAAGGGATATGGAAAGGTGTTCAACGACTGAATCTCATGCCTGCCGGTATTGGCCGAAACATGAGCCAGATGAATACCCGAATTGGAAAAAGCTATGCCAAAGATATTTTTCATAATAATCTTCTAAAATTAAAAGAAGGAGAACAACATGCTCTCCTTCTTTAATTAACGTCTATATTATTACTGGTCTTCTTCCCAGCTTTTTACATCTTTAAAAATATAGCCGAAATTTTGAATTTTTTTGTTAAATACGCCAAAGACCCTCTTTTTCTTTCCTTCCTCCGTGAAAAGAAGCAGATCGCCCAGCTCGGTTTCAATTTGATTGAGATCAGTGATTAAAGCGTCACTGCGCACCTCTTTGATCTGATTTAACAGACTATTCAGCATTTCAATATCGGCTTCAAAATTTTCAACACCACGGGGGAGACGGCGCACTTTGCTGAGCAGTTCGTTGTACGCTTCCAGAAGTGAAATCAAGTCATTATTGAGTGAATCGAGATTGCCGAAGAAGTTCCTTGAATAGACCTGGCGGAATATCCGTGTTCCGTTCAGGGCATCTTTGATATATAAACTCAGGTCGCTATAACTTTCCGTCGGTTCGGCATTATTCTTGAATGTATTCAACTGCTCGTAGGCCAGTGATACGGAAATCGTGGGAAACTGATTAATTAATTCTTCAACTTCTTTGTACTTGATGAATATATCCGTATTCTTACGGATTGCCCGGCGTGTTTCGTAGGCTTTAACCTTTAAAACTTCGAGTGTATCGAAATAAGCCTTAAATTTAGGTAGAAAGGGCAACTGCGCGATGCGATTGGCAAGCGGAACCGCCGTTTCCTTAACTTCATCCAGTAATACGGGACTTTCCACCTTGACCGCGGATGAATCATCGGTAATGATAATTTTGTACATTTCATTGGTAACCGGGCTGTAAAAATTATCCTCAGTCAGATGCAGAATCAGCGAATCTTCCAGAGAAAGACGATAGAGTGCATTTTTGCCTGTAATAATAAAATCCTTTAGAAATGTATCATAAAGCGTACTGGTTTCCTGACTAATGAACTGCGCTTCCTGCAAATTATTGTTGATATCCAATTTTTTGATTTCACGGAAAGCGTTGTCTACTTTAGTCTTGAAATCTTTAATCCGATCACCAACGCTGGTTTGCTTTACCAGTTCCGAATAAATAATGGACCGGACAAATTCATCCAGTCGTTTGGATATGGGCTGCCACTGATTTTCCAGATTGCTCAGCTTAATTTTACCGGCCATTGTATTAACGGTGTCCGTCATATTTTTGCCAAGCAAAGCGGCATTCTGCAGCGTATATTCCTGAATGTTACCCTTAAGTTGCGCCAATGAATCAAGATAATTATTGGTACTGACATAATGTGGATAATCCGTGGAGTTGTTGAGTTCAGCCAGTTTGACCTTAAGTTCATTGGCTTCATTCTCGATTGCTTCGATCGTTCTGAAATTTCTCATGTTGCTTTCGATATCGACAATGATGTTATCGGTATTCCTGTTTATTTTCATTAGCAAATCGAGGTAATCAATATCCAGATATGAGCTGAGGAGATCGAATAATTCACGCGTATAGTTCACCAATTGCTGCTGCTGAATAATTGTGGAGTCCTGCCGCACTACGGATATTAATTCGTTGGGATTTGTCGTATAATTACCCGTTTTACGATGTAAAAATTTCTCGCTCTCATAGATGCTCATCATATTTTCATGAGCGGTTTTCTGTTCCCTGGCTTCCTCATCCCATATTTGACCAGGTATTACGATAACAGCCACAAGTGCAGCGACTAAAATAATGATTGCTAATTTTAGTAGTATTGACCCTCTGCCTTCACTTGCCATCATTCCTCCAATAACAATTATTTTTCCCAACTTAATGTGTACATATTATAGAATAACACTTGAAGTTAAACAAATATCATTTTAATGTCAATCATTTTTTTCCTGGGCTAATCATGCATAAAGGCAGTAAATATAAGAACTTCCACGATCATAATTTATCGGCTTGCACGAATCATAATGTATTTGGAAAAACTGGAACACAATAAGAGTTATCCCTTAGAGGAATTTTTCAAAAAAATGTGCGCATTTAGTTCAGGGTTATTAAAAACTGTTTATGAGTCATTTTTTTGTTTAGTTCAATTTTCAGGAGACCATTTCCTTATGTTTTGAACCTGAAAAATTCATCACGCAAAGCCGCAAAGAACACAAAGTGTTGATAAACTTAAAATTAAAAATAATTATTCATTATCAATTGAAAACTAAGTTTTTAGCGTTGACTTTCATAAGTTATTAATTCTTTGTGCCTTATCCCGAGGGGATCCCTTTGGGAGCGTCTTTGCGCGAGACTTTTATGAATGATCCAGGTGAAATCGATATTAGTCTGCTTAAATGCCTGATTTTCGTAAATTATTTAAAATACAGCGTACCGTCAATCCACAATTTAATTGAATTTAATTTTTAATTTTGCTAAAATAAAATTTATTGTAACATAATGTTTTAATAATTGAAAAAAATATACTTATGAAAAAATGTTTTTCGTTCATTATTTGTCTGTTTATTTTTTCCTGTAATTTTGATAACAACAATGCGGATGAACTTCAGAGGGATATATGGTCGCTGGAATTCAGTCGTTCGGAAAATCTGAATGAATGGCAGTCACTGCTGGATGATCATGAAAGCACAGCAGAACGACTGAAAATTCTGGACGCGCTTTCCAAACAGAAAAATCCCGTTTTCATACCGCTCTTAAGTGAAGTATTCCAAAATTCCACCGCGGATACACTTAAAATGTTAGCTGTTTTCGGCATTGGACAAACCGGCAGCCCTCAGGCCGAGCAGGCATTGCTCAATATTGATTTCGGGCAACAGTCGCTGCCGGTGCGGCGCACGATTATCAGGGCGCTTGCACAATGTTGCAGCGAAACGACGGTTAACTTTATCCGAAATAAAGTTCGGGATGAACAACTTCGCGATGCCGTTTTGTATACGGCGGCCATTTGTGCCAGAAAAAGACTGGATACGGGAAAAATAAAACAGCAGGTAACCGACAGCCTGAGTCTGCTGAATCCCTTCCATGCTCAGGCTTATTTTATGAATTATGCCGCAAAATTCGATGATTTACCAAAATTGATAAGCATAGCCGGAAATGCAGAAGGCATTACACAAAAATATATCCTTAAGGGCCTGAATCAATTAAGAAACAAAAATAAAAACGGATTCATGCGTTTTCTTGCCGGCGACTCCCTGGCAAAAGCTGCCTTAAATAAAACCATCATGAAAATACTGAGCGGCACGGACAACTGGCGCAGGCAATTGTATGCGCTATATATTTCACCTGCGGTAGCGGATTCATCTTATATTCCGCTTTTTAATCGTTTCGCCGCCTCAAAAAACCCGCACCTTAAAACAGCATCAAACCGGGCATATGCCGAATATGCAAAACGCGATGCGCTGGCGTTTTTGCTTCAACAATTCGATGAAACCAAAAGCTGGCATCTCAAGGGTATTATCATTAAGGAGCTGGCGGAAATAGATTTTAACATGGCTTATCGCTATATCATGCAAAATCTGGATAAGGGCGATATTTATTTTAAGGGCGCAATACTGGAAGCGCTGGCAGTTCCCGACAAGCGGCTTGCCAATCAAACACTGCACCAGTTTGTTAATGTGGACAATCCGTATCTTGCAAATACTGCATTCAATAACCTGGAAAAACTTGGCCGGCTCAAAACGGACGAAGTGGAATCAATGCTTAATTCTGAACACTACAGCTCGGTGGCTACGGCGCTTTTTTATTATCAGGAAAAAAACATAACGATTCCACCAGAGACATTATTAACACTTTATGCGCGGTATGATAAAGCGCAACATCTTGAGTTGCAGCGGACAGTAATCAAGCTGATTAATGAACCCGATTCAAGCGCACTAAAAACAATGTATCACAATGCCGCCCATGCCAAAATCAAAAAAATACTCATAGGCAGGTATCCGCAGATCGCAGCCATTGTTCCGGATTTTTCAAGATCGCCGGCCTTTACCCTGCCGCCGCATCTGCAGCCGGATTCCATTGCAATTTATGAAAGTTATCCCGTTGTGGAAATCGTCACCGAAAAAGGCAGCATCATCGCGGAACTCTATCCCGATTTGGCGCCGCTTACCTGCGAAAATTTTCTCCATCTGGCTGAAAAGCATTTTTATGATGATTTATATTTTCACCGGGTGATTGCCGATTTCGTCATTCAGAGCGGTGATCCCTCGGGCACCGGCTGGGGTGGTCCCGATTTTATAATTCCATCCGAAGATAACCGGCAGCCGTTCGTGCGCGGCAGCCTTGGTATTGCTACCTCGGGATTCGATACCGGAAGCAGCCAGTTTTTTATCTGTCAGTCCGGGCAACCGCACCTTGACGGGAACTATACCAACTTTGGAATGGTTATTGACGGGATCGAAGTGGTTGACCATATTTCGCCCGGTGACCGGATTATAAGTATCACGATCAGAAAGTAACGTGGCTATATCCTTATACAGCCGTAAAGGCAACTTAAAAATAATCATTTTTTTATGCGGTATTATCCTGATTATTACCGGTATCTGGTATTCCCAGCGGCTCGTGGAGATGCTCAAAGAGCAGGCTACCGAGTATACCAATTTCAGAATCAGGGTGTTTGAAGAAAGCATCAATAATCCTTCTACCGATACGGATAGTAATTTTCTGTTCAATGAAGTAATCATGGGTATCGATTATCCTGTTATCGTCACAAGTCCCGCTCATAGGCCGCTGAGCTGGAAAAACATTTCTGAGAAAATCGATGATAAAACTCCGGATCAGCTAACAAGCGGGGACAGCCTTGAACTGGCTGAAGCACTAAGTGAAATGATGAGAGAAAACGAACCGATTCCAATCATGTATCAGGATTCCACTGTTATAAATTATTATTACTACGGATACAGTCCGGTGATCTATAAGCTCCGGCTTTTTCCATACATCGCAATTTCTGCGGTTGCGATGTTTATTCTGATCGGTTATCTGGGCTTTTCATATATCAGGAAAAATGAACAGCGGTTTGTATGGGTCGGCATGGCCAAAGAAACGGCCCATCAACTGGGCACTCCCCTTAGTTCGCTATCGGGCTGGATGGAATTACTTGCCGAAAACGATGGCATGAAAGAGACCGCCCTGAAAGAAATGAAAAACGATTTCGAGCGTCTTAAAAAAATTGCCAACCGGTTCTCTAAAATCGGCTCGAAACCGGAGTTAAAACCGGTGCGTTTGAGCGAGGTTATTGATAATGTAGTTTCTTATTTTCAAAAACGACTACCCAACCTGCAGAAGCGGGTGGATATCCGGGTGACCGGTGAACCCGGTATTATCGTCAATCTGAATTACGATTTATTTGAGTGGGTGCTGGAAAATTTAATAAAAAATGCCCTCGATGCCGTAAAAGATAAGAAAGGGCTCATAAAAATAAACGTAAAAATGAACTCTGAGCGCGGTTTGGCGTATATCGACATTTCTGATAATGGAAAGGGCATTGCTGCGAAAGAGAAAAAAAATGTTTTTAAACCCGGCTACAGCACCAAAAAGCGCGGATGGGGATTGGGATTAAGTTTAACCCGCCGCATAATCGAGGAATATCATGGTGGAAAAATTTATGTAAAGGATTCCCGGCCGGGAGTGGGGACGGTTTTTCGCATTATTTTAAAGATTTGAGGCAGTGGTTTATATTTTTGAAACAAAGAAATATTATTGGAATCTGACTTGACACAATAACTTCTTATTTTTAAAATTTATATTTTAAATAAATTACAGGAGTAATTTTGGAATCTGAACGTCAGCGAGAATTCACGAAGTTGGTAGAACCGCATCTTTCATCACTTTATAATACTGCAATGCGTATGACGCACAATGAAAAAGATGCCGAGGACCTGGTTCAGGATGCAATGTTCAAAGCTTATCGTGCATTAAACCAGTTTCAGGAAAATACAAATTTTCGGGCCTGGATATTCCGGATTCTGGTGAATACCTTCATCACGGCTTATCGCAAATCTGTAAAACAGCCTCAGAAAATTAGTTACGATGACATGGAAGAATTTTATCTTTATAAGCGTTTAGATGAAACAATAAGCATGCAGGAAACCAGTAAAGATGAATTTATTGAGAATCTGTTCAATGATGATATCAAAGACGCTTTGGAGAGCCTGCCCTATCAATTCCGGCTGGTGGTACTCCTTTGCGATGTGGAAGGATTCTCATACAACGAAATTGCCAATATCATCGATGCCCCTTTGGGCACCGTAATGTCAAGACTTTATCGGGGACGCAAGCTTTTACAGCGATCCCTGTGGAATTATGCCAAGGAAAGAGGATATATTACTGATGACGTCAAAACCAGAACATGATAACAAGCACCTGGATTGTGCAGCTATCGAAAAATTAGTTCAGCGTTTTTTGGATGGTCAGTTAAATGAGGAAGAAAACCGGATGTTTGAAGAACATCTGGATTATTGTCTGCCTTGTGACAAGAAGGTGGAGTTTGAAGTCAAGCTTAAGAAATTGATGAAACTCAAACTGAAAAATCAAAATGCTCCAGATCATCTCAAAGAACAGTTAAAAAATATTATTAACGGTTCGAATTAGATTTTAATTGAATGGATTGATCAAATAAATAATTTCTCAATCTGATTCTGTCGAAATAAGTATCGCCGGGCGTATCGGCTTTTTGCACACCAATAATAATATCCGTTGGTACCCAAATATTATTTACCAGACTGTTGGTTACTTGAACCTGAAATCCACTTTCGATCTCATTGTTCATATAGTTTTGTACGGTCCAGCCCGTGCAAAGCCATTTTGTCTTGATTAGTCTGAAATCAGGAAATATATGAATTTCACGGTTCTGTCCCGGATAAGAAACTTCGATACGCAAACATAAACCGTTACGACCGAACATATATCTGACTTTTGTTGTATCGCCGGCTGCGGCAAACGCAAACTGAACCTCAATAATCTGGTCCTGCATTCGGATACTGTAATCCTGACCGATACTTTCATATATCCCGACCAGGTAAAAGCGCTGCAGATCCAGTAGCAGACCTTTTAGCTGCTGTTTCAGTCCGTCCACGATTTCCTGATATATGGCGACCGAATCTTCGGGAACAGACGGAACCCCGCGCTGGGAAATAAAAATTTTATCCGGTGTAAACCAGATCAGCTGCAGAGGGAATATTTCTTCATTCTGCCAGAGATTTTTGGCTAAATTTTCCATTTTGTGGCTGGTAACCAGGGCCGTAAAATTTTCGATGCTTTGTTCCGACAGAATATAGTAGGAGTCCTTTAAACCGCTGAAAAATGATTTTTCATCGAAAGTCTTTTGTTGCGCATGGGATAAGGAAAACATGAATACAGTGCATAAAAACAGAGTAACGATGAAAGCTGGTGTCGTTGATCTTGTTTGAAAATTCATCAAAATGTATCTCCGGTCTGTGGTTGACATTAGTACTTCAATTCATTACCAATGCAATCTAACTATTTTATAAGTACAAAAGTTGCTTATTGCCATGATCGGTCCTGCAGCCAAGTTAATTATTGCTAATAATAATTTAATTTTGTAATTTAATCATTTGAATTATATCAGTATAAAAAAATGAATTTAGAAACAATTACATTCGAAAACAATACTTTAAAAATTATAAATCAGCAGGCATTGCCGCAGGATTTAATTTATATCACATTAGCTGATCTGGATCAGGTTATTGATGCAATCACCGGCCTGAAGGTGCGCGGCGCGCCGGCCATCGGTATTGTGGCTGCCTACGGATTTTATAAACATCTGGAGCATCTCGCGGAAACAGGCCGTTTACGGCAGGAATTGGTTGATTCGGCAGCGGAACAGTTAATACAGTGCCGGCCAACGGCAGTTAACCTGTCATGGGCCGTAAACAGCATGCTGCAGGCATACCGGTCTGTGCAGAATGAAAATAAGGCTTATTTGCTGGACCATCTCAAGTCTCATGCCGAATCGATTCATGCCGGCGATAAAGAAACCTGCGCGGCAATCGGTAAATACGGCGCGGAATTAATAAAAGACGGCGCTAATATTCTGACGCACTGTAACGCCGGCATTCTGGCCACCGGCGGAAGCGGTACCGCGCTCTCAGTGGTTTATCATGCCTTTAATGCGGGAAAAAAAGTTCATGTTTTCGTGGATGAAACCAGACCGGTCGGGCAAGGCGCACGCCTCACCTACTGGGAGCTGGATTATAACAAAGTGCCTGCGACTTTGATTACGGATAACATGGCCGGTCATTTAATGCGGGAAGATAAAATTGATGCCGTCATCGTTGGCGCCGACCGGATTGCCCGCAACGGTGATGTAGCCAACAAGATCGGAACGTATAACCTGGCCGTGCTGGCCGCTTATCACCGGATTCCCTTTTACGTGGCGGCGCCATTGTCAACTTTTGATGCGCAGACGGAAAGCGGCGCGCAGATCACTATTGAACAACGGAATAAAGATGAGGTTTTGAAGTTCTGGAATGTGAACGGAAAGGAAAATTATCAGGTTTATAATCCTGCATTCGATATTACGCCGAATCACCTGATCACAGCGATCATTTCCGATCAGGGTGTTTTGGAAAAACCGGATTCAAGGAAAATACAACATTTAATCCAATTTAATTTTTAAGGAGTTTTAACATGAAACGATTCTTATTTTTAACTTTAATCACCGTGCTTACCATTGGTTTGCTCACATCCTGCCGCCCGCCTGAACTGGAAGGCGCCTTTGTTGATTTTAATGCCGGAAGAATTGACAGCGCTTTGGAATTGGCGATAAAAGCAGCAGAAAAGTATCCGGATAACTCCGAAGCCTGGTTTTTGCTGGGTAAAATTTATGCCAAAAAAGACAATGTAGGAAAAATGGTCGATGCGTTCGATAAATCTCTGGCAATTAATAAGACCCACGAGGCGGAAATCACCAATATCAAAAATCTAACCTTCCAGAACAGCTTTAATCGCGGTGTCAATGCCTACAACAAATACATCAAGATTGAAGATAAGACATCCGATGAGGCTAAAAAATCCATCGATGCCGCCATCAATAACTTTAAACTGGCTTCATTAATTAAAGACGACTACCAGGTACATGAACTGATTGCCCGTTCCTATATTTTTTTAAATGACATTGATAATGCCGGTAAATATTTTAAAAAATTAACCGAAATCGAACCGGATTCCGCCAAAGGCTGGATTGCGCTGGGGAACTATTATTTTGAAACCAATGAAACGGAAAAAGCAATCGAAACCTACAAACAGGCGCTTGAAATCCAACCGACCAATGAAGTGGCTATTACAAATATAGCCTTAAGTTATGATAAGATGAAAGACTATAAAAATGCTGTTAAAGTCTATGAGCAGGCTATGGACCTCATACCAGAAGAAAAAGCATTTCCTTTCAATCTGGGCCTGATATATTATAACATGTCCGCGGATACGGTAGAAACAAAACTGACCAAGGAACAGCGCACGGAATATCTGGAAAAGGCCCTGCAATATTTTAACAGAGCCCTCGAACTGGATCCGGAAATGAAAGATGCTTACCGCGCCAAAAGCGATATTCTGATCGAGTTGAAACGATTTGAAGAAGGTAAAGAAGTCGCCAAGCTGGGAACGGAAAAATACCCGGAAAACGTCGGCCTGTGGTTCAATCTGTTTAAATGCTACAGCCACCTGGGTGATGTAAAGAAGGCCAACGAAACGGCCGAGAAGATTAATGAGCTACAGGGTGAATGATATCCGCGCTGTCTGATTAATTAATCATGATTTAAAGGGAGGATTTTTCGATTCTCCCTTTTTTATTTTTTAAAACGATTTAAAACTTGCTCCAGTTTGTGCACCGTGAAATTGATTTCTTCTTCAGTTGTAAAGCGCCCGAAGCTGAAGCGAATCGCTCCATTGATTAAAGCATCTGATAGATTCATAGCTTTTAATACATGTGATTGTCTGATGCTCCCGGAACTGCACGCGGAACCAACGGAAACGGCGATTTGCAGCATATCCAGGTTCATGAGCAGCGCATCGTTATTAATTCCCGGAAAAGCGACATTACTGATATAGGCTGAACGCGGCGCCGCCTCACCCGCAATAACCGCTTCCGGCCAAAATCTTTTTACTTCACGCTCAAATAATTGCTTTAAAGTTGTAATTTTTTCTGTTTCAATTTTGCTTTGATTTAATAACTCGACGGCTTTACCCAGACCGGCAATACCGGGCATGTTCTCCGTGCCGGCGCGGCGCCGGGCCTCCTGCGATCCGCCGAAATGAATGGGATTGAGCGGCAGACCTTCGCGAATGTACAGTGCACCGATGCCCTTTGGCGCATAGATTTTATGTCCGGATATGGACAGCAGGTCCACCGGTATCCGCGCGGTCGGGATTTCCATTTTGCCAAATGCCTGGATCGCATCGCAAAAAAATGTGATGCCCTTTTCCCTGCAGAATTGACCGATATCCTCAACGGGATTAATGACGCCGGTTTCATTATTGACAAACATCACCGCAATTAAAAACGTATCGTCCCGTACAAGCCTGCTGATATCAGCTAACTGAATCATACCATTTTTTGATGGATAGACATAATCGATTTCGAAGCCGTGCGCCGAAAGATAATTCGCGGCGCCCAGAACAGATGGATGTTCGATAGCGGAGACAATTAAATGACCCTTTACTTCCGGCCGGGCCAGAGCCGTACCAATCAGCGCGGTATTATTGCTTTCGGTGCCGCCGCTGGTGAAAACCAGTTCTTTGTTTTTACACTGCAGGGATTCCGCGAGCAGATCGCGGGTCTCTTCCAGTTTAACCCGCGCTTGCTGCCCGAATTGATGGGGACTGGAGGGATTGCCGAAATTGTCGCGCTGCCATTCAAATATGGCCTCGTTCACCTTCGGGTCGACAGGCGTGGTTGCAGCATAATCCAGATAAACAGCCATGATTTCTCCGCGATACATTGCAGAATTAATGAATTACCGGATTTTTTTACTTCTCGTGTCATGCTGATGGATATAATCGCAAAATGTGTATTTCCAACAGTTCAACACTTCATTAATTCGATAATCCATTAATTTTGTACACTATTTTCAATTTTATTTATTTTTCTCTTTGTAATTTAATCAATAGAAATTATATTTCCGAAAACAATTATTTTTTTATGCGATTTCTGAAAAATATGACACTGCTCATTATTTTGATGACACTGTTCTGTCTCGATGCGCGGGCGGCATTCGAACATAAAGGACAGGGCAGTACTTACCTTGCCGGCGGCGGATGCGGCGTGGCCTCGCTGGATAATCAGTTTTTGGTTTTTATCAATCCTGCCAAGTCCGCTTTTAAAAGCTCTGCTGGGATTGACTTATTCTATCGTAATTTTTACGGGATAAAAGAGCTTAATCAGATGTCCCTGGCGGCTTCATTCAAATTAATCAACATCCCCCTTGCCTTTGGCGTGAACCGTTACGGCAATCCCCTGTACGCCGAGAATGAAATTCAGTTGGCTTCGGCTTATCGTTTTTTTGGTGATCTCGCATTGGGCGCCGGTATCACTTGGTACATGTTATCGGTAAAAAATTATGGTAATGCCGCAACGCTGGGCGTCAATCTGAGCGGGCTCTATCAACTAAATGAAAACATCCGCATCGGATTTATAGCAGGCAATATTAACGAACCGAAAATCGGTCAGGTGAAGGAATCCCTGCCAATGCGCTATGCTGCGGCAATTGCTTACCGGCCATTGCCCGCGGTTGAACTGAATTTTGATATAATTAAAGACGCGGACTTCGATTTTGAGTACCGCTTTGGTTTTCATTATCAACTTTATGACTGGCTGAGTCTGATCAGCGGATTTCGCGAAAGCCTCGATCATTTTTCGCTGGGATTCGGATTGCGGCGTTACCGCTTCAATGTGATATATTCATTTGAATATCACCCCGAATTAACGTACAATAATTCGATTAGCGTTGGTTATTATTTTAATGAGTAGGCTATGTTGTTTAGATTAAATCATTTGTTGATTATATTTATCTTACTGTCATCCCTCTACGGTCAGAGAGACTACGATAAAGAATTAAATAACAATCGTTCAAGACTGGATCAGATCAAAGAAGAAATAGAATCGATCCGTAAACAAATATCGGAGACATCCGACGAGAAAAGTACCATTACCCAGCAGATTGCTTTAATTGACAAAGAAACCGCGCTGATTGCCCGGGCGCGCGGACTGCTGGAACGCGAAAATAAAATTATCGAGCGTAAAATTGAGCAAACCAATGAACGGCTGCACGAAGCCAAAATCCGTCTGGAAAAATTAAAAGCCCTGTATGCGCAGCGTGCGGTTTATGCCTACAAATACGGCAGAATCCGTAATCTGGAACTACTGCTAACCTCCGCGTCCTTTAATCAGGCGTTGATACGGTTCCGGTATTTGAAAATGATTGCCGAACACGATGAGCGCACCATTCGCTCCATTAAAAAGAAAAAAAATCAGATCGCGTTTATGCGGGAAAAACTGGCCGAAGATTTGGATCTTAAAAAGAAAAATTTAAGAGAAAAGCAAAGGGAAGAAAATCGTTATTTGGCGCGCAAATCCAAAAAAGAAGCCCTGCTTAAAAAACTGAACTGGACCCAATCGCTTTATAAAAAGCGGCTCGGTCAGAAAGAGCAGGAGAAAGAAAGGATAATCGGTATTATTCTGGCGCTGGAACGCAGCCGTAAACTGCGCGAGCGGCGCGGCGAGCAGGAGGATATCGTACAATTCGATTTTGAGGATATTGTAAAGGCCAGAGGCAAATTACCATGGCCGGTGAAGGGCAAAATCTTAACCCGCTACGGTAAACAACGCGATCCTTTGTCAAAAACCTATACAAAAAATACCGATATCGAAATTCAGTCCGCCCTGGGAACGCCGGTAAAAAGCGTCTTTTCCGGTGTCGTCAGCATGATTACTTACCTGCCCGCTTACGGCAACACAGTAATTATTCATCACGGGAAAAGCTTTTACACCGTCTACTCTCATCTGGACGAGATTTATGTGCACAAGGATGATATTGTTAAAACCGGGCAGACCATCGCCACGGTGGGTGATTCCGGATCGCTGTCGGGTTCAAAATTACAATTCGGGATATACGGCGGCCAGCGAACCTATAATCCCGAAGACTGGCTGCGCTGATTAAAATCGCTTCCGTCGCTTATTTTGAATAGCCCGCGGACCTTCATGAATATCGCAGGTTTCTTCCGGTTTGTATTCCATTCTGAAAATTTCCTCGTATGATTCCGGACAGTATTGCCCGGCCAGTTTCCGGCTTTCCGTGCAAATATTTAATTTTACAATGCCCGTGGCCGTCGGAAAACTGTGCTGTTTGAATTCAACGGAGTCGTAGACCGTTTTCATAAAAGTTGCCCAGAAAGGCAGCGCGGCAACAGCGCCGGCCATACCCGGGCCCAAATTGAATTTCAGGTCATCCATGCCAACCCAAACGCCGGCGACCATATCCGGGGTGAACCCGACAAACCAGGCATTGGTGTTATCGTTGGTAGTTCCGGTTTTTCCTCCGGCCGGATGATAAAAATTATAAACGCTGCGTACATGATAACCGGTGCCGCGGTTAACCACATCCTGGAGCATATCATTCATAATATATGCGGTTTCCGGTGAAAGTACCTCGCGTCGCTCCACCTGGGGCTGGTATATTGTATTACCGTGCTTATCTTCAATTTTAAGAATGGAAATCGCTTTGATGTATATACCACCGGTTGCAAAAGTGCCGTAGGCCGATACCAGTTCCAGGGGGATCACTTCCGAGCTGCCCAGGGCCAGTGATGAAAATGGGCGCAGTTGCGTGGTAATGCCCATGTTACGGGCGTACCGGGCGGCAACCTTTGGCGTAATATCGGTTATCAACCGTACCGCGATCAGGTTTTTGGAATTACGCAGCGCATCGCGCAGGGTGCGAAATCCGCCCACATCCCCTTTATAATTTTTAGGCGTCCAGCGCGTGCCGTCGGGATTAATTTCCACTGTAGGCTGATTGAGATACACATCGGCCGGCGTATAGCCGTTGTCGATTGCGGCAGTGTATAAAAACGGTTTGAATGCCGAACCCGGCTGCCGTTTCATTTGGGTGACGCGGTTCCATTTGGATTTTTCGAAGTCGCGCCCGCCGATCATTGCCAGAATGTGTCCCGTATGCGGATCGACACAGACGAAGGCAATCTGCATCATAGTCAATTCTTTAAATGCGGAATCGGACAGGGTTTCTTTGTACTCCCGGAATGCCCGCTGGTTGCGCACCCGTTCCTGAATCTTATCCATATTCTGTTCGACAGCCAGTTCCATATATTTCTGAATTTCCGTATTCAGACTGGTATAAATGCGCAGACCCTTCTCATAGATATCAACGCCGAGGGAATCCTGAATTCGATTGAGCTGACGGCGGATATATTCGGTAAAATATGGGGCGTGCTTCATCTCATGGGGATCGTTCAGCTCCAGTTTCAGGGGAATTTGTCGCAGGCTGTCATACTCGGCACGGGTCAGACGGCCGTTATCCATCATCATGCTCAGAACAACATTTCTGCGACTCAAGGCACGCTCGGGATGGCGGATAGGCGAATAATAGCTCTGCCCCTTAAGTACGCCGATCAGCAGAGCCGATTCTTCGGCGTTCAAATCCTGAACGGTTTTATCGAAATAACGTCGCGCAGCAGCCTGAATGCCGAAGGCATTATTACCGAAGGAATTGATATTGAGATACATCTCAAGAATTTCATTTTTGGAGTAGGTGCGTTCGATCTGTATCGCTGTCAGCGCCTCTTTTATTTTACGGATCCATTTTTTCTTGTAACCGTAATAGAGATTGCGGGCCAACTGCATGGTGATCGTACTGGCGCCTTCGCCTTTCAGATCGAACTGCATGATGTTTTTGACCACGGCGCGGCCAATGCCTGACATATCTATGCCCCAGTGACTGTGGAATTTCCGGTCCTCGCTTGATATGAGCGCATCGATAATCGATTGCGGCAGACGTTCGTATGGAGTAAATTTGCGGTTTTCCAGTCTGAAGAATGAATGCAGCACTTTGCCGTCGGCGGAAAAGACCTGCGAAGCCATCGCCGGATCGATGCGCTCCAGTTTTTTCAGGGAAACCAGCTCGGTGCTCAAATTATAAATAAAAATGCCCCCGGCGATAAAAATGCCCAGGGCCGCAATAATGGCAATCCCGTAAAGTTTACGTTTCCACCAATGTTCTACGGAAGGGTGAAATTGGGTATTTGTCGTCGTATTCCCCGATCTGAAAGGAAATTTGAATGAAGATTTGGTATCGCGTTTTTTTCTTTTCATAGTATTGTTATCTTGTGATCGTTACCGTTATTTTAAAAAGATAAATTAGAGAATTATTATTTTTAAATCAAGAAAGGGAAGGGATTGAATTAATGAATGGGTAAAGACAGAACAACATTCCCATCAGCGTCGGTATCGGGAGCGATGTTGCCCCCGAT
>CAYXRA010000001.1:59451-71241 GCA_964467525.1 uncultured Calditrichaceae bacterium | reverse complement strand
GCCCCCGATGCAATCGCGGAAGAATGGTTTAAAAAGATATACAGAAATATTCAGTAACTCCGGGGTGATTCGGTGCCGGTACAATCTGTTTGACCGGAATTGTACTAAACATGTAGATTAACGCGTTGAAAATTCACTGATAAAATAATCAAATTCAAATTTCGAGGTAAACATGCTTAAAGTGAAAAACATACAAATCACAAAGAATTTCAGGTTGCCTGCGTTTCTATGTTATCTTATTGCTGTGATGCTGATTTTAGCAGCCTGTTCTCAAAAATCTGTGCAGAGTCACTGGGCGGAACAAACCATTGAAACAGAAGGGTTCAGCAATGACTGGCCGGCTTCGGCGATGCAGATCAATGAAGAACTGAAACTGGTCTATGGCGTGGTTAATGATGAAAATACACTGAATATCCTGATCCGATTTCAGGATCCCCTACTGGCGCGCCGGATATCCACAAGGGGATTCAATATCTGGTTTGATAGAGAAAAACGGACCGGAATTCAGTTTATCAACTATGCCGCTCATGATCTGATGATCAGTCGTCTGCTTGAAGGGGGTATGCGTCAGCGGCAAAATCAGACTTTATCTCAAGCTCAGCGGGCGCAGTTTGCCTGGCAGGAGGGCACCTTCCAGATTATACGGGATGGACGATCGCGGGCTCTGCCGGAAAATCAGTCAACGGGTGTAAACGCTGCCGCCGCTGAACAAAGCGGCAATTACTCCCTGGAATATAGTTTCAATCTTTCAACAGAGGAGCAACAAAATCTGTTAATACCCTTCATTAAAAACAGCCGGATAAAAACGGAGCTTGAAATTGCCGGACTTCCGGAAGATGTCAAAGAACAGCTTAAGGAACGCCTGCAGGATCGTTATGATAATATGCGCGGCAACGGCGGTCCGGGTATGGGCGGCGGCATGACTGGTCGCCGGCGCGGCGTTCGTAATCCCGGCAGCGGACCCGGCGCCGAACTGCTCGAGCAATTTGAGAGACAAAGTCTCAAGTTGAAAATCGAGCTGGCAAAACAGGCAAAAAAATAGGAATTGACCGCGCAGGATGCAGGGTGTGGACGAATTAAAAATACAGTGCCCTTCCTGTTTATTACCAAAGCACCTCATCGTTTATTTAATAATTCATTAAATTGGATTTAAAGCGTTTAAGGATGCTAACAAACAATCATCTGTTTTTCGGGAATAAATTTATTTTTTCTACCTTTCTTAAAATTTACGTTTTAAATTAAGGACTCTAAATCGGAGATTGTATTGAAGTTTTTGTCAACAATAGTTTTTTTCGTTCTGTTTTGGATTTCAGTACTTTTAGCGCTTGATCCTTCCGCATCGATCAGCGGATTTGTTTTTGATGAAGAAGACGGCGAAAGTCTGATCGGAGCTAATATTTATATTGAAGGTCAGCGCACCGGCGCCGTTTCCAATATCAGTGGGTACTACGTACTAACCGGTTTAACGCCCGGTAATTACACGCTGAAGTGTACTTACGTTGGATATAAAGACTATTCAAAGCAAATCAGCATCCGGGCCAATGAAAAACTAAAACTGAACATTGTACTGCAAAGCAGCGCGTTCGAGGCCGATGCCATTGTTGTGACCGCCGATTCCGTTCCCACGGCGGTGCAATTATTTCAAAAACCGATTTCAAAAATTGCTATTACACCGCAGGAAATCAAACAAATGCCCGCTATTGCCGAGGCCGATCTGCTGCGCACTCTGCAATCGTTGCCCGGTATTTTGCCTATATCCGATTATTCATCAGAAATTTACGTGCGCGGCGGCGCTGCCGACCAAAATCTGTATCTGATCGACGGCGCGGACGTTTACAATCCCGATCATGCCTTCGGCCTCTTTTCTACTTTTAATACGGATGCGATCAAGAATGTGGAAATTTCCAAAGGCGGATTCGGCGCAGAATACGGCGGACGGCTTTCATCAATTCTGAATGTCACCAATCTGGACGGCAACCGCAAGCATTTTGAGGGTACCGTGGAGATCAGTTTGCTTTCCGCAAAGACTACCCTGCAGATGCCCCTGTCAGAACACGGCTCGCTGTCGGCTTCCTTCCGGCGCACCTATTTCGATCAGACCGCGGCCCGCTTTATCGACGATGTGCCTGATTATTATTTCTATGACGGGCACATCAAAGCCTACTTTGATGTCAACAGCAACAACAAATTAACGCTCAGCACCTATTACGGCAGGGATGTGCTGGAGTACGCCTTCGGCTCAGATGCCGAGGATGCGGAATCGATTCATTACAACTGGGGCAATGCCACGGGCAGTCTGCGCTGGACGCATATTTTTCATCCCACGGTTTTTGCCAATTTCTGGGTGACCGCCAGCCGTTTCAGTTCCCTGTTTGAACTCTCGGAAATCGAGGAAGAAAATGATCTGACCGATTTGAGTTTCAAGGGTCAGTTCGAAGCCGCGCTGTCCGATAAAATTTATGCAAGATTCGGCTTCGAGCATAAAAATCTGCATACCAATCTGCAGCAGGATTCGCCCGGCGGCATCATTGATGTGGAACGGGACCGCGATCACAGCGTCGGTTATTTGTCGCTTGACTGGCAGCCGCTGTCAAACTGGTATATCAATCCCGGACTGCGTTACAATTACTTTGAAGCCGATCGCAGTTTCAGCGACTGGGCGCCGCGCTTTTCGACCAAATACCGCTTAACGGAAACCATCAATCTCAAATTTGCCACCGGTCGCTATTACCAGTATCTGAATCGCGTACCGCGGCCCTTTATCGCCGATATCTGGATCACTTCCGATGAGAATTATTCCCGTTCCAGTTCCGATCATTTTATTCTGGGATTTCAGAAAGAAGTGGCCGGCAACCTGGAACTGGAAATCGAAACCTACTACAAAGCATATGATAATATTTATGATCTGAAAAAACATTTTACCGATATTGAGCCTCAGGAATATGACGGGCGCGGGCGGCCGGTTTATACGGAAACCATCGGATTGTTCGATATTGGCGAGGGTAATTCCAGGGGCATTGAATTTTTGCTGCGCAAGAAGTACGGCTCGATTACGGGCTGGCTGGCCTATGCCCTGGCCCGCACCGAGTATACGGTAAGGGGCATTAATCAGGATGAACCTTTTGTGCCGCGCCACGACCGTACCTCGGTTTTCAATACCGTGCTCAATCTTGAAATTAAGAACGGTATCCGTGAACTGCGCAACATGGCCTATAAATCGGAAAAGAGTAAATGGCTTCTGGGTTTGAATTTTGTCTATTCATCCGGTCAGCCCATTACGCTGACTGGCTCCACTTACAAGGCCAGCACCTTTCCCGATCGTAATTATGAGGATATTCTGCTCTATCCTTCGGATATCAACGATTTCAGGTTGCCCTCCTATATTCGTCTTGATATGAGCGTCACCTATAAACGGAAATTTAAATATTTTATCCTCTCCTCATATTTGCAGATATATAATATTGGTAATCGCGAAAATGTCTGGTTTATTCAGTATGAGGATCGGTTAGAGGATGATAAAATTATCCAGGAAGTGGAAACTTTTAACATGCTGCCCCTGCTGCCGACGGTAGGCGTGCGGTTTGAGTTTTGAGGTGAAAGCATGGATCTAAAAATGATTTTTATATATATAGCGCTGGGCGTCTGGCTGTTGATTTCCTGCGGCTCTCCGCCTATTGAAATCGATGAAAGCACCTACGAACCCAAAATTGTCATTTACGGTTTTCTCTATCCCGGAAAAATGGTTCAGAAGATCGAAATCAAACGCAATTATGCCATCGGTCAGACCATCGATCCGAAAAAGGAAATGCTGCGCGATGCACTGGTCACCATCACCGACCTGCAAAGTGATAAAACGTATGTACTGAATTATAACAATTTCTATAAATTTCATTACTTCGGAGCGAACTTGCAGATAAAACAGGGCAGCAGCTACCGGCTGGATGTTGAAGCGACCATCGACGGCGTTGAACTGCAGGCATCATCCACGACTACTGTGCCCTCCAATCAGGGCTTTGCCATCGATCATACCGCATCGCTGCCCGATACCATAGTTTATCGCCCGCGCGACATTTTCGGTCAGTTGATCTATCCCAAAATTGCCTATTGTCAGGGCAGCACCGGTCAAAAAGAAGATGCCGCTTTTTTTGCCATGTCGCTCAATGCACTCGATGCCGATATCAATACGTTTATCTATGACAATCCGTTCGGATTCGATCTCAGGGAAGTTCTGGAAGAAAGCGAAAATTTTCAGATCGAAAACATCAAGTTTTCCGAATCGTGGACCCGGCCGGAGCGTCTGGAATGCGGGGTCTTGTCTATATTTGAAATTACCTGGTTTCAGACCTGGTTTTACGGGAATTACCGGGCGATTATTTATGCCGGCGATCAGAATTTTTATCATTTTTACGCTACCCATCGTTTTGTGATGGAAGCGGACGGCAATCTGCACGAACCGCTGTTTGATATCGATGGAGAAGGGATCGGCGTGTTCGGTTCGGCCCTGACCGACACAATTACGTTTTACCTGAAGGACTAAGAAAAGCGTGCCTACGTCTGTCATTCCCGTAAAAACGGGAATCCGGTTCGTACATGGTTGGGATTGGGGATTATATAACAGTCATGAAAAAATAACCACGCCAAATCGCAAAGAACGCAAAGTAAGAAAGATAAGTGATTATAAATTTTCAAAAAATAATTGTCTTCTTCGTGTCTTGGCGCCTTTGCGTGAAATCCAATTAATGAAAGGAGCACAAAAATGAAAAAAACGACCATTCTTACCGTTGCGCTGATCTTTTTATTCAGCCTGTCCCTTTTCGCCCAGGAAACCGATTTGCTGGAAAAGCAGGTACAGAAGCTCAAAAAAGAACTGCAATTAACCGACGAACAAACCGGGCAGATTAAAGAAATTTTACAGACCGAAAGAGCGGAAATGCGCCAGGAACGGGAACAGTCTCCGCGTTCAAAGCCGCCGAAACGGGAAGATATCGAAGCCAGCAAAACCTTCGTCGATGCCCGGATATCCAATATTTTGACCGATGAGCAATTTAAAAAGTATCAGGAAATGAAGAAGGATATGGTCACCGATGTGCAGACTCTGCGGCTGGCCAAACAGTTGAATCTCTCCGAAATGCAGGCCCGGCAGATGCAGAAGGTGTTGCTTGCCCGCCGCGAAAAAATGGACAAGTTACGCAATGAGAATACAGGCGATCGTCGTAAAATGCGCGAACAAAACATGAAGCTGATGCAGCAGAGCGAAAAAGCCGTGGAAAAAATTCTCACCCCGGAGCAGCTTAAAAAATACCGCGAACTGCAAAAAGAACGCCGTCAAAAAATGATGGAAAACAGGCCGGGGATGCGCGAACGGAAAAAATAGTCTCTCGGTTAATTACAGTACCGGATTACCGGTCCGGTGATCGGGGATACGCTTTTTTTAATTATATCAAATCATATCCAGAGATTGCAGCATAGTACGGGGCGATTCAGCAGGAACGGGGCTTTTATTATAATGCCTGATATTTCGCGTTATAATATATTGTGCTCTGCAAGCTTGCCCTGCGGCGACTTGCAGAGCGTCTTCAAAATCAGGAAGACCAAGTTTTAAAGCATAGACTGCGTCGTCCGTACCTGTTTCGGAAACCCTTACGAACCGTAATAAGTCTTCCATGAATTGTAAGGTTTTTTTTCGCTGATTTTCCGATAATACAATATAATAAAAATTGGAAAGGGAGTGCCAGGCTATCCAGGCCTCTAAATATCCTTTTTGAACTAAATCCAGAATTTTAGCGCTGTGCCCGGCATGTGGCGTCCGATCCAAGGCGACGTCGATCAAAACATCCGTATCGATTAAAACGATCATGACAGATAGCGTTCACTTAGCTTCTTGTACCGGGAATCATTTTTTGGGCTAAGTGTGAACTTTCCGCGCCATTTTTCTGAAAAACTCATCTCACTCTGATTGACTTTTTTTCTCAGTAATTCTTCTACTAATTGTGAAACCGATTTCCCATGTTTTCTGGCATAGACCTTACTTTTAGAGATCAAATTTTTATCAACTGAAAGCGTTAGTTTTGTTTTCATTGGCAATACCTTTATACGTAATTGTTTGCAAATGATACGTATGATTTTATCTAAAATCAAGAAAAAAAATCAACCATTATTGATAATTTAAATTTATTGCTTATATTCAACCCATCTGTTACAATGTAACATATAAAAGAGGTAATTGTATGATCCCCGACCTGTCCCGCGCCGAATACGATTTGATGCACATCCTGTGGAAAGCAGGACGGCTCAGTGTCCGCGAGGTGCACGATAAAATTAAACCGACTTACGGATGGGCCTATTCCACCACCAAAACGATGATGGACCGCATGGCGGCCAAGGGCCTGCTCAGGCGCGAAAAATTCCACGGTATTTTTCTTTACAAGCCGCTGATTTCCCGTCCCCAGGGCCTGGTGAAATGGATTGAATTTTTTGCCGACCGCGTACTGGAGATGGATCAGAGCGCCGTGGTTTCCTTATTCGCCCGCGCCAACCGGCTCAGCGATGAAGAACTGGCCGAATTACAGGGACTGCTTGAAATGAATACCAAAGAGAAAGAGGCGTCATGAGCGAACAGGTATTTGGTTTCATCAATCCCCTGATTGTGGGAAGCACAACCTTTTTACTAAGGCAGGTCTTTTTTACACGGCGTGGCGTGCCGAAGTATCTATCCCGTACTCAGTTCGCGGCGCTTAAAAAACTTTGTGCCTTCTGCAGATTACCGGTCTTGGCATAGAGCCCGGCCAGTCTTCTGCGTAACGGCGCATTCTGAGGCATGCGGGCCAGCAGTTTTTCATAAATCGAAATAGCCCCGGCAAACTTCTGATTCTTTATCAAAATGAGTCCGGCCAGATCCAGATCGGCAGGGCCCAAATCATTATCAGGTTGAGGGAGCAGGTCAAGTGCTTTAGCGGCATTTCCGCTTTGTAAGGCCAGACGAGCCAGATGCATCCGTCGCTGCCGGTCCTGCAGATATTTTTTGGGAAGCTGCTCGTAAGTTGACAGGGCCGATTCAAATTGCTGCATTTTTTCCTGCAATGCGGCGATGGTAAGCAAGAGCTGTTGGCGATCGATGAGTACATCGGTGGACAGCGTTTTTGAAGATTGCAACAGTGCTTCATTATTTCTGAATGTTTCAAGCAGATATTTTAAAGCCTGCTCCTGCTGTAGCTGTTCACTGGCGATGCGATAGAGCATGTAGTAAGCGCCAACCTGCTTTGGCACAAGATTAATGGATTTTCCGCACCATTTTGCCGCCGCGTCATACTGCTGCAGATTAACATGGGTTTCGGCCATCGTATTGAGTAGCGAAGCCTTCATTGCCTTGTCAAAGCTGTTCTTTTTCCAGGCGATTTGAAAATGATCCAGAGCCTTTTGCGGCTCGCCGGTCATACTGTAATGCTGGGCCAGTGTAAAATGGGCATAGGGATTATTAGATTCATCGCGCACCATTTTTTCAAGCAGTGTACGGTTGCGGGCGTCTTTTTTCTTTTGAGCGGCTTCGTCCAGTCCGTACCCCAGATGCAGCAGTTTTACGGCGCCGGGCCGTTCTTCGCCGCCCAGCCGGCTCATGCTGTAAGCGATCTGCTCATGAATGCGTCCCTCAAATACGATGCCCTGAAAATTGCGGAACAGACGGTGCGCGGCGGAGCGTTTATAAGTTTTCCCGTCACGCATGCGGTTCATGATCTGGATGGTGTAGGCAATGGCTTTGTTCTCCTGTGTCAGATAATTTTCCAGTAGTGGCTTGCTTTCTTCCATCAGCCGTTCGTCGGCATCGAGCCACAGGATCCAATCGCCTCTGGCCTTTTGAATGGAAAAGTTGCGCGCTGCCGAAAAATCATCAATCCAGTCGAAGTGATAAATTTCGGCGCCAAAGTCTTTTGCAATATCCGGTGTCCGGTCCGTTGATCCGGTATCTACAATGACAATCTGTTGTACCACATCCTGCACGCTGGCCAGGCAGTCATGGATGAATTGTTCCTCATTTTTAACGATCATGCACAGGGATAATTCTATCTTTGACATTGCGCTCTCCGTTTAGGCTTCTTTTCTGGCGATTTCTAAAAATTCCCGGGCCTGATGATTGCCGGGATCCAGTTCCAGCACACGGCTGAAATACTGCTTCGACGCATCGACTTTTCCCGCCTCATAATGCACGGCCCCGGCCTGAAGCAGAGTTTCAACATCGGCCGGGTTTTCCTGAACGGTATTCATCAATAGCTGAACCGCTTCATCATATTTTTCCTGTGATATCAGTATGTCAACCAATTGGCGTTTAACAGGCAGTTGATCGGGATTGATTTCGAGAGAGCGGATGTACCATTGAATGGCGGTATCGTATGCATTGTTTAGCAGGGCGATGCCCGCCATATTGTTGTAGGCTTCGGTAAAATCTGGTTCCAGCCGGATGATTTTTTCAAATAAAGCAGCGGCTTCCGTCCATTGTTCGAGCAAACGTTTACAGAGCGCTAATCCGAACATTGCTTCCAGATGACCGGGATTTTCCGTGATACACTGCTGATAAATCGTCTGTGCCGCTTCGGCATCGCCTTGTTCGAGCAAACTGTGTGCTTTTTGCAGGCTTGAATCCTGTTTCGATTCGGCTTTCTTTTCCTGTTTTCCGTTTTCCGAAAGCAATTGCATGAATTCACGTGCGGTCATGTTACCGCCATCAATTTCCAGCACTTTTTCGAGCAGTGCCCGCGCTTCATCATGGCGCTGCGTTTCAAAGTACAGACCGGCCAGGGACAGCAGCGTCGGGACATCGTCCGCATGATTCCTAATAATCTGCATGTAAATTTTGACGCCCGCCTCATATTGCGTGTCGGCAATCAAGGCTTCTGCATAATTGCGCTGCGCTTCGAGCAGGGTGTTGTCCAGAAGGATTGCCGTCTCAAATGCCGTCAGCGCCTCCGCTGTTTCGTTCAGATGCATCATACAAATGCCGTACTGGTTGTAGACGCTGGCATTTTTGGTGCTGCGTCCGATCAGTTTGCGATAATCCGATGCCGCTTCTTCAATGTTACCTTTCTGCTGCCGGCACAGGGCGCGACCGAACAATGCTTCGGCATCGATGGGATTTTCACTGACCACACGATCATAAAGTTTTTCGGCTTTCACTGTTTCAGCGTTTTGCAGTGCGCTAATGGCTTCGTTCAACATTTGCGGATGGACGGCGGAAAGCGGTTCTTTGATTTCCAGCAAGCGGTTGTAATCCACATCCGGCCATTTTTCTTTGAACAGCGACCCTTTTTCATCCAGCGAAGCGGAATAGTCGATGTTGTTGGCTTTGAACGTCTGACTGCCGTAGTGATGGATGAACGTACTTTCGTCCGCCATAATCGCATAGCCCTTTTCACGCAATCGCAGGCACAGGTCATCATCCTCGAAATTGCCGCTGCCGAAGGAGGCGTCGAATCCGCCCAAATCACGACACAAACCGGCCGGCATCAGCATGGCAAAGCCGGCGATGCGGCGGCGCGGCGTCCATTTCCGTTCATTTACTTTGCGTACCTGCGCCGCAAAATTATAAAAACCGTCTTCATCTGTGTAGGGTACATCACGCACCATCTGCAGGCCGCTGATGTGATTGGTGATCGGGCCGACCATACCGATCCGCGGATCGGCTTCGAGTGCCTGCACCATACTTTCAAGCCAGCCTTCGGCCACAAGGATATCGTTATTCAGAAACAGCACGTACTTGCCCGCGGCTTTCTGCAGACCCTGATTGTTGCCGGCAGCAAAGCCTTTATTGGTTTTGTTTAAAATGATTTTAACATTGTCGTGCTGCTTTTGCAGTTTGCGCAGATATTTTTTACTGCCGTCCGTGCTGCCGTTGTCCACAAGAATAAGCTCATACGGATGGACGGTATTTTTTTGAATGGAATCAACGGCCTTTTTGGTATAATCCAGTGCATTGTAAGTAAGCATGATAATGGATACCAAATCATCATCGTTCTGCCGTACCTTTTCAATTTCATCTGTATAAGATTTTATTACAGGATTGGCTGGCGGATGAATATCGCCGTTTTCATCAACCAGGAAATCGGGCGTGATTTTATCCAGCCATTTTTGATGCAGGCGTTCGATATTCTCACGCGCCTTGCTGAAACGTTCCGCGCCGCTTTTGGACTCGAAATGCCTTACCACGCTCTGCGGCTGATAGACAATCTGCTTTCCTTTTTCCCGGATACGAAAACAGAGGTCGACATCTTCATAACCGTTCCAGAAGCCTTCATCGAAACCGCCCAGCCCGCGGTACAGTCGGGCATCCACCAGCATGCAGGCCCCGGTAACCGCCTGATAGGTCGCGGCCTGATTGGCCGGTGCAAAATCGGCCGGTTGATTGATATAACTGTTCATGGCCAGGAGCGGATCACCACTCGGTTTATGATCCAGTATCCAGACACCGGCGTGCTGGATTTTATGATCGGGGTAGAGCAGCTTCGCGCCCACCGCGCCGACGCTTTCATCAAGTTCAACAACAGAAAGCATCGCGGTCAGCCAGCCGGGCTGCACTTCCGTATCATTATTTAAAAAGAGCAGATATTGCCCGCCGGCCGCTTTGGCCGCCTGATTGTTGGCGCCGGCAAACCCGGCATTTTTGCTGTTGCTGATAACGGTGATTTGATCGCGATCTTTTTGCAGTCGCGCCAGGTATTCGGCCGTTCCATCGCTTGAGGCATTGTCGACCACAATCAATTCGTAGTCAGCCGCAGCGGTATTTTGTTCGATGGACGCGATGCAATTTCGGGTCAGATCCAGTTTATTGAAAACGGGAATGATGATCGAGACTTTTTTGGGCTGAGCGGATTTGCGGCGCGGCTTCGGCACCGGTTGCGTCTCGCGGACCACTGCCTCTGTTTTCCGTGAAGCGGCATTATCCGCCATAGTCTGATTCATTAAACGACTGAATACGTCCTGCCACAGGTGCGCGTTGTTTTGCAGATCGTATTGTTCCCAAACGACGCCTTGCGCCGTTTGTGCCAGGTGTTCGCGTTTTTCTCTATCCGTGATCAGTTCTTTCATTGCCGTATACCAGCCGGCGGCATCCGCTCCGGCCAAAAAGCCATTTTCTCCATGTACCACATCCCGATTATAAGCCGGCAGATCGGCATAAATCCCGGCGATGCCGGCCGCGGAATATTCCAGCCACTTGATATTGGATTTGGCGCGATTAAAATCGTTGACTTCCAGCGGCGCCAGTGCAATATCGGCATTCAGACACTGCAGTGTTTTCAGGTACTGCCCGTAGTCGCGCTGGAATCCGGCGGCGGTCTTCACATTCGGATAACCGGCCAGCTCCGGGATTTGTTCGCCCCACAGCAGCAGTTCGACCTTCTCTTTAAATTCGTCAAGAATCTGTTTTACGGCCGGCAGAATCGTTCCGAAATCAGCGGCATGGGTGTTGGTGCCGGCGAAAAGCAGGCGCACCGTGTCATCCCTTTTTTCATTTTTGATGTTCGCCGGCCAGTGTTTTTTCCGGAGTGTATTGGGCAGGACTACAATATTTTTATTCCACGATTGATAATACTGTTTCAGTTCTTCAGTGGATACGGTTACCAGGTCGGCGTTCCGGATATATGCCTCAATCCGTGTTTTCAGTCCATTGTAGTAATCGAATCCGGGATGCGAATGCGGCAGCTTGTCCAGCGCGTCATCAAATTCAAAAATGATTTTTGGGCGCTTCTCACCGAGCGCCTGCACGAGTTGATCAAATGAATAAGCGCCGATAAAATTACGCTG
>CAYXRA010000001.1:47756-59351 GCA_964467525.1 uncultured Calditrichaceae bacterium | reverse complement strand
CAGGCGCCGGTCACCGCCTGATAGATGAAGGGCTGATTGGCCGCTGCAAAGTCCGCTGAATTACCGTTGTAAATATGCCACGGTGACAGCAGATTGTTATTTTTTTCATCACGGGTCACCAGCACCCCGGCATGCTGTATCGTGCGATCGGGATAGAGCAGTTTTGATCCGACTATGCCGACCTGCGGGTCGTTATAAGCCGTTGCTACCAGATGGATCAGCCAGTCGCGCTGCACTTCGGTATCGTTGTTCAGAAATACCAGATACCGCCCGTCGGCCGCTTCGGCGCCGCGATTGCAGGTTGCGGCAAAACCCAGATTCTTTTCATTTATAACGATTTTGATACCCGGATTTTTCTCATGCAGGGCGCGCAGGAAATCCGCCGTACCATCGGTGGACGCATCATCAACCAGCACCAACTGATACGGGGCATAAACCGTGTTCCGGATGAGCGCTTTGATACAGCGCTGCGTGTATTCAAGTTGATTATAAAGGGGAATGATCACCGATACCAGGGGTCCGCGAAAATCACTGTTCAGCGTTGCCGCCTTGCCATTGCCCGCGGCTGCTTTTTTCATGGCTTCCACTTCACTCTGCAGGTTTTGCAGATGCCGCTGCTGATAGTTGATCAGCGCCCGCCTGCCCTGCACGTGGCTGCGATACTTTTCATAGATTGTTTTTGTTGAATCAACAAATTTTTCGCGTATTGCGCCGCTCATGCCCGAACCATCGGCGCGCCAGGCAAAAGCCGCGGTTATTTTTCTGATATGATAAAAGTCAAAATGCCGCGATAAACGAATCCACAGGTCCCAGTCCTCCTGGGTGCGCAACGATTCATCAAACAGGCCCGACTGATCCAGACAGGATTTTTCGTGCACCACGCACAGTACTGGAAAATAATTGTTGAGCAGCAGGCGCTCGCGGTCAAAATCCGCGGAATAGGGCAGATCCTGATAGCGCGTGATGTAGCGACCGTTTAGCGCTAACTGGTGCGCGCGGAAGGCATCTGTGTACACAATTTTGTAATCGGTGTTCAGCAGCACGTCCATGGCCGTCTGCAGGTGATTGGGATAAAACACATCGTCGTCATCCAGATAGGCGATGTATGTGCCGGCGGCATGTTGAATGCCGGTATTGCGTGCCGCGGCCAGATGTTTGTTACTTTCATGTTTTACATAGGTGATGTTAATTTCGCTTTTAAATTCATTTATCACATGCTGAACATCTGTTCCGGCATCATTAACCACAACGGCTTCTACATCGGGATACGTTTGGGCGGCGATACTTTTCAAAGCGGCACGCAATCCGTCGGGCCGGTTATAGGTCGGCACAATCACGCTTACCATTAGTGGATTGTCATCGGACACTTTTTGATGTGACTGTGGGGCTGTTTGATTTGTCTTTTCCACCGCCGCAGCCTGCGATTGCAGACGCTGCGCCGTTTGTGCGGCCTCCCGGGCGATCGCCTGATACAAACGCGCCATGCCCTGCTTGAATGAAGGGCGATCAGCATAGTTCAGGTTTTCAGCCGCGATGGTGTAGGTTTTGATCGCTTTCAGCCAGTTGACAATCGGTTTGCGGCTGCTGTAAATACCCTTGTCGTGCACCCGGTAAACACCCATAATCTGCGGCAGGTAACCAATTTTCCCAAATTGACTGTGGATCAGGTGCATGCTGATATCACCGAAAACCACGTCATGAAACCAGTCCGGCATTTTGCCTTTGAGAACATTGCGGTACAGCACCGCGGATGTGCGGATGAAGCTGTCATGCAGGAAAAGATCATCGGCGGTGAACCAGGTTTTGCCGGGAGGCGGCGCCGGTTCGCTTTCAAATTGACCGTTTTTCAGCCACTGCACCGGATGGAAACAAAGCGCATGATCGGGATGGCTGTCCATAAAATCGACCATTTGTTGCAGCTTATTTGCATCGGTCCAGTAATCATCCCCGTCGCAGCGGGCGATATATTCGCCTTCGGCATGTTTCAGTAAATTAAGGAAATTCCAGCGGCCGGTCGGATTGCCGTCGATGTAAATGACGTTTTTGCGGTCGTTCAGAAACAGGCGGATTTTATCGCCGTGCTTTTTTGCATAGTCGCGGCAGATTTCGCGCGTGCGGTCACTGGAATCATCCTCCCCGACCAGTATTTCAAAATCGAAATCCGTTTTCTGACTGAGGACGCCGTCCAATGCCTGTGCAATGTATTTTTCGTGATTATAAGTTGTAATCAAAACGCTTACTTTTTTCATAATCTTGCCTCAAAGTTAACAGTCATATTCCGGGAAAATATCGAACAGCAGCCGCTCTTTTTCACGGACCCACTGTCTGGTTTCCGCGGTGTAATATTTTTGCCAGTTCTGATTTGCGCTTCGGCCGCCCTCGACCGGATTGATTTTACCCATATCCAAAATATGCCGGATGCGCTGCTCTTCGAATCGCTGGCTCAGCAAAAACTGATACAGCCCGCGGTTCAGTTGTTCTGTATGCAGGAAAAATAGCGGATACATATCCCGGCGGTATCGCTTTTCAGTGATGTAATTTTTGTCAATTTGGTTCATCAGGGCATAGGGATTTTTGAAATAGAATCGCAGAAACATTAAACTGTTATCGCCCAGTTGATCGTTATAATCCGTATGGCCAAACTTTATCTTTTTCAGGATGCGGTCTTTCATCTGCAGATATTCTTTGAAAGACAGATCCGGATAATTCGGAAATTGGGCCTTAATCAGGGCGCTTTGTTCGGGACTCTTTTTCCGCCACCACTTGAATTCATATTGCGAAACATAGAGTTCGAACGGATTGCGGATGATGCTCAGGATGAAACGGTTGTTGCGCCATTTATCCGGTATCTCGTTACAGCCGCCGTGCTGACCATACACTTCGTCCGTGTAAGGATTTTTGTCGTTCAGAATTAACCTTTCGTATAGCCGGCCATCCTGTTCAAACAGCTCCTGCAACACTTTGGTGACGAACGTTCCCCCTGTCTTCGGGAAATGTACCAGTATGAATTGATCACAGATAAGCATCAGCACTCCCTTTAAACCGCAACGCGTTCCGTATTGTCACTGATATCGGCCGCCTCGAAATCCGGCGTTTCCACCGACACCGGCCATCTGTTCCTGATTTCTGCGGCGCGTTCGAAGGAAAATTTAATGATTTGGGTAATGGCCTTAATTTGATATTCATCAATGGCCGAACCGGTGGGCAGGGTGAGTACCTGCTGTAAAATACGTTCCGTGTTCGGCAACAACAGTCCGGCATGGGGCTGATAGGAGCGGTACGGTTCCATGCGGTGACAGCCGGGATAAAAATAGCGCCGGGCAATTACATTTTCGGCATGCAGCATACGCATGATCTGATCGCGGCTGATGCCGGTCACTTTTTCATTGATTTCCAGTACAATGTATTGATGATTGTTGTGCTCGTAGTCATCATAGGGCAGCAGGCGCACACCGGGGATACGCTTCAGCAGCCGGGCATAATGACCGTAGTTTTGCCGGTTGATGTTTTTAAATTCTTCCAGGCCGTCCAAAGACGTAAGGCCCATGGCCGCGGAGACTTCGTTCATTTTGCCATTGGTGCCGATATAAATAACCCTATCTTTGCCGACAAATCCGAAATTTTGCATCAGCCTGATTTTTTCGGCCAGCTCGTCATTATTGGTGGCCACGGCGCCGCCCTCGAAAGTGTTGAAAATTTTGGTGGCATGAAAACTGAATACCTCGGCATCGCCGAAGCCACCGATCATTTGGCCGTTGTAAGAAGCGCCAAAGGCATGTGCGGCATCAAACATAAGCTTCAATTGATTACGCCGGGCAATTTCCTGCAAAGCGGTTACGTCACCGGGTCGGCCCCACAGATGCACGCCGATGATGCCGCTGGTATTGGGCGTGATCATTTCTTCGATGCGCGCCGGATCGAGATGATGGGTATGGGCGTCGATATCGGCAAAAACGGGACGAATTTCCTGCCATTGCAAAGCATGGGCGGTGGCGATAAAGGTCATTGCCGGGATAATGACTTCGCCCTTCAAATCAAGGGCGCGGATGGCGATTTCCAGGGCAACCGTGCCGTTGCACATGGCAATCACATGTTTCACGCCCAGGTAATCGGCCAGTTTCGATTCCAGTTCACGGACGAAGGGCCCGCGATTGGTCAGGCGGTTCCGGTCGAGCATGGTATTGAGTCGTTCGAATAAATCTTCCCGGTTGCCGACATTCGGCGCACCCACATGGCGTGGCTCCGTAAAGGCCGGCTTGCCGCCGAAAACGGCCAGATCATCCGTTTTCATTTTATCGGTGTATTTCATTCGCTTCTGCCGCTTTCTAATTTCAGAAATTGTTTTACGATCTTCACAATCCCTTTCAACTGGTTTTCATCGTAGCGCTGGTCGACCGGCAAAGGCACCAAATAACGGCTCAATCTATTGGCAAACGATTCCGGCGCGCTGCGATCTTTAACTTCTGCCCAATAGCGGGCCACATAAATCTGATGTTCAATGAGATACTCCCGTAAGCCTTCCGCCGGGCAGAGAAAGGGGTACACCATGGGTATATCATCCTGATGCAACCCGAATGGATAGGCATTGAGCGAATCCAATCGGGACTGATAAAACCGGTAATTGTTGCGGCGCTTTTTCCTGATCGTCTGATAATCAATGGATGCCAGTACGCGCTGTGTGATCTGCGATATGTAACGCGGTGGCAGCTTGCCAATCAGTGCTTCATTCTGAAGAAAGTTATCGTAAGCTTCACGGGCACCGCAATCATGGCGCTGCAACAAATACGAGTAGCGCTCCCAGGAAATATCACGGTCAAGACCATTGTTTCCCGGTAAGTCGGAAATCAGGTAACCACCGTCCGCCACGCCGAAAAATTTTCGCGGCGAATAAATAGTTGCCGCGACGTTTATGGGTGTCGCGTAAAAAGCCTGGGCATTGTCAACGATCAGATTTTTCGGATACATTGCTCTAACCTGCTGCACGCGATGGCTCATTATTCCGAAATAATTGACATATAGAACGTATTCATCATCAGACAATTCAGGCTGGTCGGCCGGCAGAAAATCATTGCTGATCTTGTAAAAACGATAGTTAAGCTTTGCTTTTTCCAGAGCGCGGATCAGCGTGCCGCAGATATAATCGGGAATAAAAACAGTGCGCGCTTTTTTCCGTGATAAAAAATAGACCAAAGCATTGCGCGCCGAATTGAGCGCAAGTGCACCGGCATGATAGGCCTGTCCGCGGGCAAGTTCCAGCTCCAAAAATCCGCCGGTTTCGCTTTTGATGATTCCGGAATTCATTTTATCCGCATGCTTCCATGGTTTGAGTGATTGGTGATGTATCTTCTGAAATGTGCATTGCCGTTAACGGCAGGCAGGGCCGTTTTTCTATTTCTCTGATCACGCTTGCCCGTTTCTGACGCAGTTGCCGTTCATCTAAAGGCACCTGCAGGTACTCTGCTTTTTCCTGGCGTTCGAGCGGGGTGATGGCTTCCTGCAACTTTCCAGCGCTTTGCGCCAGTTCAAAATCCCTTGTATAACCGAGCCGGTCCATTTCCCGGTAACAAGCGGCTTCGATATATTGTATTTCTTCGTCCGATAATCCTTTGCGGTACTTGTTGAAGTTTTTCGACATGACCGGTTTTTGCAGATTTTTCCAGTCCGAGGCGCACTCTGCATTAGCCACGGTTTGATGGTTACGACTGAATTCAAGCATATTGTACTCGAACTCGATTTCAAGAAAAGAGCATATTTGCCGCAGTTCGTTTTCCGGCTCTGCTACAAGCTGTTCGTATCGCACCGGGTGTATTTTTTCCTGTTCGCAGAGCCAGTCAAGAACCTGTAATGCCGCCTGCTGATCTTCCCGCCAGACATTGACCGCGCGGATCACACTGCCGCGCAGAATTGGCGATAACTTCCAGGAAAGGGCCATATCGCGCGGATCGCGCGCCAGGTAAATGATTTTCGCCGCCGGGATTGCGCTGAATATAAAAGGCAGATAACGATAAAGATGATTTTCTTTGATGAACAGGCGCGCCTTGCCGTTCAGCCGCGCTTCCTTTTCATAGATCGTCTGCAGCAGCGCGGCCAGGGTGCGCTGCTGAACGGCGTTCGATAACTGATTGAAATTCCATTTTGATTTCCAGATGCCGGTTTTGCTATTAAAAAGAGCAACCGTATCCTCAAGTATTTTGTGCCAGTTGGCATTATCCCGCAGATTGCCGTAACGTGCGCGATGGTCCAGCAGCAGCCGCAGCAGATGCACCGGCGATGGACCGCAACAGGCGGAATGGCTGTCGATCATCCGCGTGATCAGATTACTGCCGGAGCGTTCCGAACTCATTAGAAAGGTATACTGCATTTCAATTTCCTCATCTTCAAGGCTTCGGTCTTTCTCCGCTGAAGCTGTGCCAGGCAGCGATCCATTCCTGTTGTTCGCGTGCAGAACAGCGCGGTTTGTTGTTGATTTTAAATTGCTCCGGACCGCGATATTGCGCATCGGTTGTCTCGCCAAATGCCGCCATTTTATGCATGATTCGCTGCCACCATTCCCCGGGATTGCGGCAAAACGATTCATAATCCATTTGCAGGACATATTTTTCATCGAGTTCCGCCAGGCCGTTTTCCACAATAAGGTTCAGATAATAGACCTGTCCGGCTGCCTGACGGGCAACGGAATCGTTTTTAAGCTGCGGATACTGCGGCGGTCTGAATGAATACCACTGTTGCGTATCGCCGAAATATTTCTGCCGGGTGTGTATGATCGACTGCATGTTGTAAAACGGATTCCGGCGCAAATGGATAAATAATACTTTTTGCAGATGACGGGCTATAAACGGAATGTGCTGATTAATGATCAGCCCCTTCATGGCCAGCGGTTTTTTCATCGCCGATTCCAGAGCGGCCAGTTCCTTTAAAAAAGTCTGCATATCGACATTCCGCAATTCTTCATCCGTTAAATGATCACGGCCGTTAAATTGAAAAAAGCGGCGCCAGAAGTACCAGAATTCATTGGGTGCAAGCGGCCCCGAAGTTTTCCCCAAATCCGAACTGAACCAATCGTCTTCCTGATTGGCGGGGTTTATCATCTCATTTCTGAATGCGTAGCAGGGATCGGTCATCATTTGCTGGATGCGCGCGCCGATATAAGGCGCCTGGTAAAATCGGGAAATCAGGTTGCTGGGATAGGCAAAATAACCGCTCTGTGCCAGCCACTGCATAAGCAGCGTTGTTCCGCTGCGCGGGGCGCCGACGATCAGCAGCACCGGTTTTTGCGGTTCCGAATAGCCGTTGAGGACTTCCCGTTCAGGACCGGCAAGCAGGCCGTTAATCTCGCCGAGTAAATTTTCCAGATCCGTATTGCGCCGGAAACGGGTATTGCCGGCGCCGTTCTGGCAGGCTTCTTTGTCCTTACATGGCACCCTTTTCGAATCGCGGTAGGCCGGAAAATATTTGCTTGCCGTGCTGTTGGTTTGTTTTTGTAATGCCGTGTATGCGCCGTGATCAAAAATTTTACCGCAAAGATAGGCCGGTCGCCGGGCATTGCTCCAGCCTTCCTTGAAAACAGTCAGCCCGTCTTTTTTATGGTTCAATCCGGCCCCGGCGCCGAGGTCCAGCCACTGATAACCCTGTTTGTAAAAATAGTGCATCGCCTCCCACATCATAGCGTATGAAACACGGTTTTTATACCCGCCGGCACTATAGGCGCTTAGATGATGATAGGCGCGGTTACCGGTTGCGAACCAGATGTGCATGCCCGTTGTTTCGTTTGTGTCATAAGCGCGGAATACCACGCTGCCCGGCATTGCCAGTTGCTTTTCGAAAGCGCTTTCGGAAAAAGCCTGAATACCACTGATCTGATGCCGTTTTATCAATGCACTGTATAATTTTTGCCAGGTTTCCAGATAGGGCCTGGCATCGATTAGTTTTTCTACCTGATAACGACGCAGGGCGCGGCGGGCATAATAGCGGTGATGCGAAGAAACGATGTCCCGTGGCTGGCGGAGAAAATCGACGAGATAGTGCTCCTTAAAAGGCACATAGTGGTCACTGAATATTTTCTTTAGTGATTCAAATGATAACGTTGTAAAGGGATCGGTAACCAGCGTTAATGATACGATGCCTTTTCTATCAAGTGCGCGGATATCTTCGGCCAGCCCCTGCCAGTCGGGACAACTGAACAGCGGGTAGCAGCCGCGCGCGTCGGCATAATCCGTTTCTGCAATGGACTGTTTTAAAATCCAGCCGCGGCTGTTGGGCAAAAAGAGCGGCTCGCCAAATTCCCGCAAACTGCTCGCATATTGGGGATGGCGGTAACCCGCGATTGCCATACGTGTCTGTTCATTTTCATCTTTTCGTTGAATTAAAATATTATTGGCCGTTTCTATCATGGTTTAATCCGGTAAGGAATTATTACAGAATCATTTTCACTAAACCGCCGCACGGATAGGTTTGTTTATTCCTTTTAGCTTTTTCTTTTTTATTACCTGCATGATTTTGCGGACATAGGTACAGTTGCATTCCACGGGACAATCCTCGAGAATTTCTTTGTACAAACAGTAGCCGGGACAAGCATCGCTGCCGGTCATTTTTTTTTCGTAGACCGGTCCGTCATATAAATTCAGGAAGCCGGCTACCCGCATGGCGATGGTCGATCCGCAGAAATGATGATTAAATAAAAACAGCCCTCTTTCGGTGTCGGCAAAATGAGCCTGGTAGCCAATCAACTCGAGGTACGGATCCGCTAAGAAGTCGCCCTGATTAATCCACTCCTCTGCGCATTTGCTACATGTCTTAAAAATTTTTTCTTCGCTCATCGTCCTTTTCATGACGCCCCCGGTATTTAACTTCGTTTTAAACTGTTCAGGAAAAAATCCAATTATAAAGTTTATGCTGTTTACATTTATCAGCCGATAAATTTCATGATATTCAGCTTCATAACTTCACTGGCCGACTGCAGCGCCGCTTCGTATGCCAGTTGTTCCGCTTTAAATCGGACCACTTCTTCTTCCAGAACCACATCTTCTTCCTCAGAAATATATTTTGCGAGATCAAGATTGGTATTATTCAATCTGTTTTCCACTAAATCGATGCTGTTCATTTTGGAAGCCACGGAAGTAGACAGGTTCAGTATTTCATCCTCGGCGCTTTCCATCAGTTGCATTGCGGAATTGATTGCCGTTGTATCATTGGCACGCAGGGCCGTAATGGCGCTTTCCAGTACTTCAAAAAAACGCGTGTCCATAATCGACTGCCCGTCCACGTTGATCGCCATTTTGACATTGGAAGATATCTTGCGGTAAATGTGGTCCGTATTGCCTTCATAGGTTACGGTGAGGCCGGTAAGGACAAACGGTTTTTCATTCTCTGTGTTTGTTCCGGCAAAAACGCTTTTGCCGAGGTATTGGGTATTGCTTAAAGAAACCGATTCTTCCAGGATACCCTGCAGGGACTGGGCAATACTTTCCCGCAAATCGGTGCTGGCCGTGCCGTCGGAACCCTGGGCAATCAGGCTTTTTGCCTGAATGGCATATTCGTGGAGCTGGTCCAGGGCCAGCGAAGTAGTACTTGTCCAGCTATTGGCATCATTAATATTTTTCAAAAATTGTTCGTTTTGTTCATAAGCCGTACGAAAACGTGAGATGCGTGAAAAGGAAATCGGATCGTCCGAAGCCTTCTGAACCCGTTTTTGCGTGGCGATGCGGTTCTGAATTGCATTTAATTCATCGCGGTTTTCAAACACCCGGGCAATGGTGTTGCGGTAAATAATCGATTGGGTAATTCGCATAAGCATCTCTTCTTATTTAAGATTTAATACAGTTTGCGCCATTTCATCGACGGTGGTGATGATGCGTGCAGCCGCCTGGTAAGCCTGTTCAAACTGAACCAGGCGCATCATTTCCTCATCGAGCGACACACCGGCAGTCTCGTCGCGGTGGTTTTTCAGTTCCTGCACGATCAGGCTCTGGCTTTCTTCCAGAAATTTATTTTCTCGGATATCGCTGCCCAGATTGGACAGCATGGCATTGTAAAATTCGGCGGTAGTGCCGCTGTTCATCATACTCTTAAACTGCAGGTCGCCGATACGCTGGGCCAGGCTGCCGCTGCCTTCGCCTTCGCCGGGCATCCGTGAAGCGATGAGCGCGCGGTCATTCAAAATGGCTTCATTGAGACGGAAATCGGCTGCGCCGTTGATGTGATCGGCAAAAAAGTTAATTCCGCTGCTGCCAAGCAGATTTTCTCCCTGGCGGTGCAGTTGGTTAACCTCATCGGCTATGACTCCGGCCAGTTGATCCAGTTGCTTCAGGTAGTGGGGAATTTGTTTGTTATGCACATCTAACAGTCCTGCCAGCTTGCCGGAATTGATGGTCAGAGCATGATCCGATTTTTGCAGTTTGATGGTTGCGAAGTAGTTGCCCGATTTTTCGGAAACTTCCGTTTCAAGTACATGTCTGGTTTCGTCCGAGACGAGCAGGTAGCCGTCCGCATAAATCGAGACCTCGCCGTTTTCTTTTTCCTTAACTTTAATATTCAGTTTTGAGGATAATTCATTGATGATCTGGTCGCGCTGATCCATGAGTTCCGGTGTGCTGCCGGTACGCATACGTTTGTTCAAAGAAAGCAATTCCGAAGTAATCTGGTTAATTTCGCTGACCTGTGTTTTGATCTCCGGCAGAATCTGTTCCTGCATATTTTTCAGATCGGAATGCAGGCGTTGAAACGTATTGGACAAAACGGAAGCTTTGTCTTTGACCAAGTTTCGGGCGAAATCGCTTTCCGGATCGTTGGCCAGATCGTTCCAGGCGTTCCAGAATTCATTCAGCACGTTGCTCAGGCTGGCCTCGGTGCCCTCGGCAAATACATTTTCAACCTGAGACAACATCTGATAACGCATTTCATATTTTCCCAGAAGCTGATTTTCCTGCCAGATCTGGTGCTCGGCAAACTGCTGGCGCAAACGCAGCGCCTGTTCGTGATTAATACCCAGTCCTGAAAAACCAGCCGAAAGCTGTGACAGGTCGGCGCGGCGGCGTGTATAATTTTCATTATTCACATTCGAGATATTTTTTGCCGTGGTATTGATTGCCGACTGATAAGCAAGCAGCGACCGTTTACCCAATTCATAAATTCTGGAAATACTCATAATGGTCTCTATATATTACAGTTAAGCAGATTTTTTGTCGCGACATTCAGGGTATCTTTACCATCACGATCGTACATGATGCCCGGTGCGCTTTCTTTGGGATAAAAAAGATTGATCATCCCGTGGACGTAATTAAGGGCAACTTTGATCAGACGGCGGTTATTATTATTCATGCGTTGTACTTTCTTGACAGAAGTCAGCAGACGCTGATTGAGCTTCGTCCAGTTTTGTTTTTCTTCAGGTTCAATGACTTCCAGAAAAGTGGCCATGGATACCGGCTGATCCGATTTCCCTTTCATTTGCAGATAAGAACGCAGCGTGGCATCGCGGCTTTTTGCCAGTCCGTTTGCCTTGTTTACGATAACCTGTTCAACACCGCTCAAATGCATTACCTTCTCGAAATCGTTGGCAACAATCGCATCCTTTTTTTCCGATACCGTTTCGGACAGATA
>CAYXRA010000001.1:0-47656 GCA_964467525.1 uncultured Calditrichaceae bacterium | reverse complement strand
TTCAATGCTCCGCTATTATTATTTTCAAGCGCCTGATAGATAAAATCGGTTAAGCCAAGCCCGCCGTTTTCAGCGATTTCCTTTCCCATCACCGAACTGAACATCATTTTGCCGAGATTGTTGGATGATCCGTTTTCACCGCTGCCGGGGATGGTTTTTTCCATTGCTTTAAAGACAAAGCTGATGAAAAGACCTTCCAACTGGCGGGCGCTGTCCAGCAGCTTCGGATCACGCGCGTCCTTTATGGAATTTTCTTCCGGTTTAATTTTGGTAAAGCTTTGTTGAATAAGCTGATCTGAAACTTTCATAATCTTAATTGATAATTAATTTTGCATGCAGGGCGCCCGCCCCTTTGATTGACTGAAAAATGGCTATGATATCTCTGGGCTTCAGGCCCAATCCGTTCAACGCGGCGGCAAGCTCGCTGACCGTAGCCGTCTGCTGAATAACCGCGGTGCCGCTGGCGCTTTCATCCACCTGGGTTTGCGTCATGCGCGTTACGACCGTCTGACCGCGGCGGCTGAAGGGCTGCGGCTGTGAAATGACCGGCGTGCTGCGCGTGTGAATAGTCAGATTGCCGTGCGAGATCATCACTTCGTCGATTGAGACCGATCCCCCGGCGACGATTGTTCCGGTACGTTCATTAATGACCACACGCGCTTCCACATCGGCATTTACGGCCAGTGTTTCGATCTGGGCGATAAATGTCACTGCCTGAGCGGCACTCTGAATGGAATCAGGGAAGTGTAATTCTATCAAACCCGGGCTGATCGGTTGTGCGTAAAAATTCTCGCTGCTGCCCGCATTATAAGATTCGTTGATTTTATTGGCGATGCGCCTGGCGGTCATAAAGTCGGGATCGGTAAGATGCAGACCAACCGGTTTGCCGAGATCTATCGTCTGATTTGGCGGTTCGGCCAGCAGATATCCGCCGGAGGGCACGCGTCCCACAAGGGCATGATTCTTACGGATTTTTTCACCGGAAAGATTTTCGATATTGAAGCCGCCTACGGAAACGGCGCCCTGGGCCGTGGCCAGATTTTCACCGGCCATATCGCGCAGCGGGGTCATCAAAAGTACGCCGCCTTCCAGACTATTGGCGTCGCCGAGTGAAGATACCGTGACATCGAACTGCGAGCCTTTGCGGCTGAAAGCGGGCAGTTTTGCCGTAACCATTACCGCGGCCACGTTACGCGTGCGCAATTCTTCCTTTGGCACGGTGATGCCGAAGCGTTCCAGCATATTGCTGATGGACTGTACGGTAAATACGGCGCCGCGTCTGCCGCTGGTGCGGTCGCCGCTGCCGTTGAGTCCGACCACCAGTCCGTAGCCGATTAATGAAGTGCGATTGGCGTTTTCGATGGAGACGATGTCTTTTATCCGTACCTCAGCCTGAAGCGGATGATCCGTCAAAATCAGAATCAGTATGAATGATATGATTTGTAAACCCTTGCGCATTTTCACTTCATCCTTTAATTAAATGCAAAATAACCAGCGCCCGCGGCAACCATTAGTGCACCCAGAGCATAAGTAAACAATTTGCTTATGGTCCCCGGTTTGAAAAACCGGTTGGTGATTCCGCTTTTGCGGTAGGTGATTTTTGCATCGGCGATATTGTAAGAATAAATGGTGTTATTGGCGCTGATATCGCGGCCGCGGACAAATCCGGACAGTTCCATCAGATTGGTTTCACCATTAACACCGAGATTCCGTTCACCCTCAATTCTATACATCCCGCCCGCTGTTTTTTCAACGATGCGCACGGTAATCCGGCCGGTCAGACGCTCTTTCTGAGCGGTGCCGTCTGTGTCATCCGTATTGGATGACATGGCGCTCGATCCGCCGAACATCGGTAGAAAATTGGCCAGGTTGCCGGATGAACCAGCCTCAATATCAAAACCGGACTTTGTCGAGCTATTGGTTTTCGATTCCCGTGAAGCATTTGCAGTTTCCACTATAATCACCGACAATACGTCACCAACCTCATGCGCTTTGATGTCGGTATAAAGTGAAGGAACCGATTGAGCGAAAAGCAACCTGGCCATGAACATGGCAATAATTAGCATACTGTAAGTTTTCATTATTCGCGCTCCCTGTATACGACGGCTAAATTTTCCGAATGGATTTCAGCCTTAAAATTTTTTCCTGTCTCTTTATTTTTTACGCGGATCACATCACCGAGGGCGCCGTCCCCTTTGGCAATTGCCGGAGAAACCACTTCCACATTGCCGATAACCAGCTTCAGGTTAATGCGGTCGCCGCGTTTAACGAGCGGCGGAATCCGCACCATCCTTTCGGTAATCATAGCGCCGGCTGTGAGCATCCGGGTGGCTTCCTTTCCCATGAGCTGCCCGGGATCGCGTAGCGGACCCTGCCATAAATCGTGAATGGTTTTGTGTTCGACATTCAGCATGTCCGCGGTAATGATCGTATGGCGGGATATTCTTTGTGCAGCCACGACAACCGGGCCGGTTAAGCTGACTTCAACACTGACCGGCATTTTTAAGAGCAAACGTTTGTTTTGCCTGATTTCGGCCCAGATGGTCTGGTAGCCAAGTTTCCTGCGTTTTAACCGGGAATAGACCTTAACCGTATAGTCGCCGCCGGAAAATTCGGTCAGATCCGGAAAGCGAACGTAAACAATATTAACCGTCGAATGCGGTCTGGCGAAATTGGATTCAAAATAGTCGCGAACCTGTGTTTCAATTTTTCCCCGCAAGCCGTTACCGGCGATAGCCAGTTCGATAAAGAACAAGCCGAGCAATATAACGTGGATCAGTTTTTTAAGATAGTACCTCATGATTATCTCTTCAGATTGTTGGTCATTGCCATCAGTTCATCAGCGGTTTTGACGGCCTTGGAGTTGATTTCGTAGGCGCGCTGGGCAACGATCAGATCGATCATTTCCTGAGCGACGTTCACATTTGATTTTTCAAGATAGCCCTGAATTACAGAACCGGTTCCCTCCTCTCCGGGCAGGGCGAACAGGGGCTCGCCGGAGGCATCGGATACCGTAAACAGGTTACCGCCGCGTGCCACCAGTCCGGCCGGATTGACAAAATTTACCAGTTCAAGCTGGGCCAGTTCCTCAGCTTCATTCTGACCGTCGAGCAGAACGGAAATGATGCCGTTCTGACTGATTTGAACGCTGTTGGCGTTTTCCGGGATCACCACTTCCGGGAAAAAGCGCAGACCGGAGTTGGTTACGAGGTAACCATCGGCATTAACTTTGAAAGCGCCGTCGCGCGTGTAGGCCGTGCTTCCGTCGCTCAACTGCACCTGGAAAAAGCCCTTGCCGTTGACGGCCAAATCCAGCGGATTGCCGGTTTCGCTGATATTGCCCTGGGAAAAAGCCCGGTAAGTGGCAATGGCCCGGTTACCCAATCCGATCTGCAGGGCGGCCGGCTTTTCATGTCCTTTACGGCCGTCCCGGCGACCATTATGGATAGTCTCGTATAACAGATCCTGAAATTCGATGGAACTCTTTTTATATCCGGTGGTGTTTACGTTGGCCAGATTATTAGCGATTACATCGACATTAAGCTGCTGTGCGGTCATTCCCAGTGCAGCTGTTTTAAGTGCCCGTAACATCCTTGTTCTCCTGTTTTAATACTTTCCTACCTGATTGGCGGCTGCTCTGAGCACATCGTCCAGAGAGCGCACCATCTTTTGAATACTTTCAAATTGCCGCTGAATTTCAATGAGCTGAATCATCTCATCAGCGGGATTCACATTGGATTCTTCCAAAAATCCCTGATTAATTTCCACTGCTCCGGCCTTTTGCGGCAGGGCGGCGGGATCGGCCTGGTAAAGGTTGGCGCCGACTTTTTCCAGATCGCCGGGATTTTTAAAATCCTGAACCAGGAGGCGGTCAACATACATCTCGTCCACATAAATTTCACCGCTCCTGGTTATCGTTATATCGCCTGGATTTAAGTTGTCGCCAATCAGCGTTATCCATCCCCCTTCACCAAGAACGGCATCGCCGCCTGAGGTTCGCAGAATATTGTCGGCATCCAATTTAAAGTGACCTTCCCTGGTATACCACAATCCCTTGTCATTTTCCACTGTGAAAAATCCGCGACCGGTAATGGCCAGATCGAGCGGATTGCTGGTTTCCGTCAGATTGCCCTGGCTGAGATCAACGGATTGATTTTCATTTGTTTTCTGATCCATTCCTTCGTTTAAAGCGTCAAAGAATACAATATCCTTTTTATATCCTTTGGTATTGATATTGGCTAAATTATTGGATACAGAATCATTAAGATGCATTTGATTGATCAATGCCTGTTTTAAGTTAGTGAAATTGACATCCATATCGGCTCCTTGTGAATCCTTTAAGGCTCTGTTTTGCAAATACGGTGCCATAATTTCAGGGCATCAGATCTGTATAATTCACATAGATGATTCAGCTACTTAAAGTACTGTAAATTAATGCCTTGTGTTATTAAGTCCAAAAAGATAAGTAATGTGTCAGAGTATTGCAGATGAGGGCGTCTGCCGGCATGGGAATTATTTAACTGCCGGGGCGGAAAAATTTGCCGCTTTAGCTTTTTAATTACTGTGCATTAATTCGATCAGGTTAAGTAACTGGGCGCGTTCTTCGTTCTGATCGACAGGCAGGCGCAGTCGAAACAGGCGCCGGTCGTTTTCATTGCAGAACACCTTCATATCCCCACCGATTGATACCAGTATCAACCGGGTGATGACCAGATCGAGGCTGCTGCTCAAAAAAAGTTGCTGTTCTTTACAGGGATGGTAATCGGTGTGTTCGACTGATTCCGATGGATCAATGCTAAGATTGATTTCAATCCAGCGGTTATTTTTATTTGACAGGCTAATATTTATGAATTGCACGTTTGGCGAAGTCTTGTCATCTGCTTTATCTGCCTCATTTTTCTCGCGTGCGAGACATCTGATGATACTGGTGAATACCTGTTGCATGTTCAACGGGTTCGCCAAAACCTGAGTCAGATTTTGGTCATGATGTAATTTTACGGCAAGATTATGGTCGGTTAATTCGTATTCCAGTGTCTGCATCGTATCGTTCAGCACGTTGAGCAGGGAAGTCCGCTTCAGGGTCTGGTCTTCGGTCAGAAATGCAAAATTACGGGTATTGCTGATTAAACCGGAAAGGGTTTCAATTAGTCCGAGCACTTTATGCAGATTTTTTTTAATTTTTTCACGATTATCCGAAGCGCCGTTAAGGGCTTTCAGGCTGATTTCAACCATCAGACGTACCGAGGTTAGCGGCTGGCTTAACTGATGCACCATGTTCACGGCCATTTCACCGAGCTCGCGGTAGCGGTCGCGCGATAATTGCAACAAATGCTGCTGCTGTAACTCATTTTCCAGATTTTTACGGATGGAAATGTCCCTGGCGCTGGTTATAATATGTTTAATCTGGCCGGACTTATTTTTTACGAAACCGAAATTGAGCAGCACCGGCGTAACGCAAGTTTGGCTTTGCAGTCCGGTTTCAATTTCATGAAATAAGCCCTGATGTATCTGATCGATAAAGCATTCGGTTGCCTCTATCTCCGGCACGGCAATTTTTCCGTGCAGATATTGATTCAGATGCTGTCCTATGACCTCATCAAGTCCCAAACCCAGCAGGTCCAGGGCCACGCGGTTGGCGTAGTCGATATATCCTTCGGGATTGAGGATAAAAATAGCATCGGACAAATTTTCGAGGATGGTAATGGTTGTTGTATAATCTTTGATCATCTGGTCGGGATTACCGGAATGATGATTGTCTTTACTTTTTGTGGCTTCCATGCCTGATTATCCTTCAGATTAGCAGATTCGTTTTTCCATTATTATTACGCTTTTCTTTATTTTCGAGCAGGCGTAACCTGAGGCGGGGATACAGTCGTTCCACCATCACACTGGCTTCATCGAATCTTTCAAAGGGTAGCGGCGATTCCATGATCATGTTATATCCGTAAATCCTCAAAAGATAACGGTTATGCCCAAGACAGTAAACAATGCGCGCTCTGACTACCTGACCCTTTTGCAGACGCCGCATCAGGTCATTCAGGTCTTTACCGGGATCAACAGCGACCTGAAGATAGGGATTCGAGTGTTCCGCGGACATTTCGTTTTTCTCCCGGTTGTAAGCGACAGTCAATAATCAGGTATTCGCGCCGGCAATGGTTACATTCGACGTAACAACTGTTGCGAAAAAGACGCATCCAGGATGCGCGCGGTAAACGAATATAATCATCTCTTTTACAGTACGGACAAGACTTGTTTCTGGTAATTTTCAAATCAGACTCCTTTACTGATTAAGCAGGACACGGATTTCCATGAGTGTCTTGCTTAGAATCTGTGAAATGCGGGCTTCGGTTAAATTTACAACTTTTGCGATATCGGCCAACGTTAGCTCCTCGTAAAAATACAGGGCCATGATCAGTTTTTCCCGTTCGGGTAAATCGCCGATAATTTCTTTTAGTCTTTCCTTTAGATTTTCCTTGATTAATTTTTCTTCGGGATTCATCTGATCGTCGTCGGTGAGGGTATCGATTCGATAGATGAAATCGCCTTCATCGTCGCTGATCTTGGTATTCAGCGAGGTTGAATAAACCATCTGCGAAACATTCAGGAGCGCATAGTATTCTGTTTCCGTGATGGAAAGAGCCGGGCAGATTTCTTCCATCAGGGGTTCGCGTCCCAACTCCGCAGTAAGCTTTTCGGTCATATTTTCAAGATTCTTTACCTGTTCGTATTTATCACGGCCCAGCATCCCTTCTTTGCGCAGGGCATCGACAACTTCGCCGTAAATGCGTTTATAAGCGAAGGACTTAAAAGGAACGCCAACTGCCGGATCATATCGATCCAATGCTTTTAACAAGCCAAATATTCCGAATTGATAAAGATCATCCTGAGAAATTGTCGTCGAATAGGTTAGGTTAAAACGGCCGACGATATATTTTATCAACGGTGAAAAGGATTTAATTATATCTGCTTTCAGCTTGCGATTTTTTGTTATGCAATATTCCTTTACAAGGGTCTGACCATCCATTTGCAAACCATTTAATACCTTTTCCATCATTCACTCTTTTGTTTTGTTTCGACTTGTTTTTCTTCTTGATTCTTGTCCTGAGCGGTTAAAAGTATCCCCCAGCGTAAAACATTCAGCGCTATGATAATCAGCAGCAGCGTGGCCAGAAAAACAACAGCGCTGCGGACAATGCTGGTCACTATGGATACACCGCTAAACAGGCTGCTTAACAGAGCCAGCACGGCGACGAAAAATGATAAGCGGTAAATAACTTTTTTCATAATATCCACTCAAACTGGATTTTTTTATTTTCACGCAGACGGTCAAAAACATTCCGCGATTTGTTGCTGTTGTGGCGGGGCGCCTGAATTATCCGCCTGTTCAGCACCCGTATTGAATTGGAAGCCACGGAGTTGGGATGATCAAGAACAAAAGGTCTTTGTTTTTTTACCGAACGTCCGATCATATCATCCTTCAGAACGGCGCCGCCGAAATACAGACGGCTTTGTAAAAATTTCTGAACCATCAGGTTGAGTTTTTTGTAAATAGTTTCACCCTCGTTTACGCTGTTCACCATATTCACGGTTAGGTAAACCGGCAGCTCGCTGTTGACACTGCTCAGTACTTTGATTACCGCATAAGCATCGGTAATGGAAGCCGGATCCGGGGTTACGATAAGAATAACTTTGTCGGAGCCGAGCAGAAAGGAAATGACCGTTTGTGAAATACCGGCGCCGGTATCGATGAGTATGAAATCGTAATTATGCTCGAATTTTTCAAAAGCATCGGCCAGTTTCTTAAGAACAAAGTCTTCCTTTTCAATCAAATTCAAAACGGCAGACGAGGCCGGTAAGATATCGATCCCGCTTCCGGTTGAAATAATCACTTCTTCCAGAGAGGCATTACCCTCTGCGACGTCGGCGATGGTTTTGTCAGTGCGTATCCCGAATATCAGGTCGATATTACCAAGATGCAGATCGGCGTCCATTAACAGAATTTTTTTATTCATCTGGTGCAGTCCGATCGCCAGATTCGCGCTCATCGTCGATTTACCAACGCCGCCCTTACCGCTGGTGACGGCTATGATATCATAATGTTTTTCCGGATTCACCAGACGGCTGCGGTTAATTACTCCGTTTCCAAATGTCTTCAACATTGTGCTCCCTCAGACCTGTTCAAAAATCTTGTTCAATACATAATCTTCATTAGGCAATGCAATATCAATGAAAATGCGTTTCCCCTCGCAAAAAGCGACGATTGGAATATTTAATTCTTCCAGAATCGTAAAAACTTTTGCCGGCTGGGCCGTTTCGTCAAACTTGGTTAAAATAATGCCCGTTGGTTTGATCAGCAGATACAGGGCGGCCGCCAAAAATAAATCTTTCAGATCGGTGCTCATCGAAAGTACCAGAAAAATATCGGTCGGCTGAACCACTTTGATGAAATCTTCCAGACGGTTCAAATAATTCGGGGTAAAGGGACTCTGGCCCGGCGTGTCCACGATAACGACTTCATTGCGCTTAAACTGATTCATTACCGCTTTGAGCTCGTCCATTTGCTTGCGTTCATACACTGCGGTGCCGCTCATTTTGGAAAACGCCTTCAGCGCTTCCGAGGGACCGTACAAATCGGTTGAAACAATCGCGACGTCGCGCTTTCCGAATATTTCGGGATGGGCGGCCAGTTTCATGGCTGAAACCGTTTTACCAACGCCGCTGGGTCCGACCAGCATCACCGTCTGCTTGTCGTTTTTATTTTGAAATTTGCGGTGATCAAATGCGGAAAATTTCAGACCGAGCTCTTTTTTTAAACTGTTTGCGACCCGTTTCGTTGTGGCGCTCTTCGGGTTGGGTAATAATTGGTAGACCCGCTTAATCAACTGCCCGGCGATCTCATCCTTCATGCCCTTATCCTGCATCAGGTTGAGCAGATTTTCAAAAGCCTGCGGCAGAGCGGATTCATCATGCTGATTTTTGCTCTCCATTTTCAGGTCGTCTAACTGACGGCGCAGAGCGCTCAGTTCCTGAAGGATCTGTTTTTCCTGTCCCATTTCCCTGGGTTTGCGGGCCAGAATATCGCTGATGACGGAGTTAAAATCATTCGGCTGATTGTTGTTTGTATTTTCGATGACGACGTCTTCGGGCTGATTCTGTTCAACCGTTCGTTTAATATGCGGCGGCGTCCAGGGTTTAACGCTTTTGTCGTTTTTTTCATCGTATGAAACGGACACCTCAACCATTTTTTGCGTCCTCCCGTTATTGCCCGCTTTTTTCTCGCGCGATTCGAGAAGTATCAGGTCTTCGCCACAGGCGCTTCTTGCCTTACTTATTGCTTCGGCCAGATTACGGCCCCTAAACTGTTTAACTTTCATTTGGATACCCTATTGTTCCTACCGATTTCAGCTCAGTATCGATGGTTAATTCCGAATATGATACGACATAAACATTCGGAAAAACGGATTCAATGAATTTACGTACGGCGCGCCGGATCTGCGGAGAGATCAGCAAAGCCGGTCGTACGCCAATGCCCGACATTTCCTCGATCTTTTCAGCCAGGTTTTCAAAAAGATTGCTTACCTGCTGCGGATTGAGTCCGAGATTTTGCAACTGGGCATTGTTATTTCGAAGTACATTCATAATATGATCTTCAAGACGCGGATCCAGCATCACCACGGTGACATGGCTGTTGTTCTGCCTAAGCAGATCGGTTATCGTTTCGGAAAGCGCCGCACGGCAGTATTCGGTCAGTACTTCGGCGTCTTTAGAATATACCGCGTAATCGGCGATGGTTTCCAGGATGGTTACCAGGTTGCGGATGGGGATGCGTTCGCGTAACAAGTTCTTTAAAACGGTCCGGATCGTGCCAAGGGTGACGGTATCGGGAACCAAACCTTCCACCAGGGCGGCATGTGACTCACTTAAATGATCGAGCATGCGCTGTGTTTCCTGACGGTCGAGCAGCCTATAACAGTTGTTTTTGAGAATTTCCATGAGATGGGTGGCGATAACCGCAGGGGCTTCAACCACGGTATTGCCGGCAATTTCCGCGCTCTCCCGCTCGTGTTCGGAAACCCACAATGCGGGCAGTCCGAAGGTTGGTTCGATCATCTCAATCCCGCGCAGGCCGGAAGCAGGATCCGGATTTACCACCATGTAATGATCGAGCATAACCTGTCCCCGGCCCACCTCGACGCCGTAAATTTTGAAGATGTAATCGTTGGCATTGAGCTGGATATTGTCACGAATACGAATCGCAGGCACCAGCACGCCCATTTCGATGGCGATACTTTTCCTGATCGATGTGATGCGGTTTAGCAGGTTTCCGCCCTGTTCCGAATCAACCAGCGGAATTAATCCGTAACCCAGTTCGATTTCGAAAGCATCGGGGTGCAGATACTCCTCAATGCGTTCCACCGGTTCCACTTCTTCGACCTCTTCCTCGGCCTCGGCGCGTTCCTTTTCCTCCTTTTGAAATTTGAGAATCTGTCTGGCGACAACCGCCATCAAAACCGCAATTATTGAGAAGGGAATAAACGGCAGACCCGGCATAACACCCATGAGCGCGACAACGCCGGCCGATGCAAAAATGGCGCGCGGTTGGGCCACTAACTGTGTGGCAATCTGATCACCCATACTGGATACGGATGAGGCGTGGGTTATAACGATACCGGCAGCCACGGAAATCAGCAGCGCCGGAATCTGGGCAACGAGACCGTCACCGATGGTGAGCAGGGTGTAAGTCGTTCCCGCTTCCGAAAAAGTCAGTCCCTTTTGTATCATACCGATCAGGAGACCGCCGATGAGATTTATCAGGGTGATTAATAAACCGGCGATAGCATCACCGCGCACGAATTTACTGGCGCCGTCCATTGCGCCGTAGAAATCGGCCTCTTTAGAAATCTCAGACCGCCGTCTCTGTGCTTCCAGGTCATCAATGAGACCGGCATTGAGGTCGGCATCGATGGCCATTTGCTTGCCGGGCATCGCGTCGAGTGTGAATCGTGCCGATACTTCGGCAATACGGGTTGCGCCCTTGGTAATCACAACAAAGTTAATGATAACCAAAATAAGAAAAATTACCGTTCCGACGACATAATTGCCCTGTACTACAAAGGAACCGAAGGCTTCTATGATTTCACCGGCGTAACCCTGACTCAAAATCAGGCGGGTCGAGCCGATGTTGAGTGAGAGACGGAACAAGGTCAGAATCAGCAGCAGTCCCGGAAATACAGAAAAATCCATCGGACGCAGGACGAATAATGTTACAAAAAGGACCACCAGAGCGCTGGTAATATTCATCACAAGCAGCATATCGACTAAAAATGCCGGCATCGGCAAAACCATAACCGCCAGTATGACGATCACGCCCGAGGTAAGCACAATACTGGTGTTGCGCGAAAAATTTTTAAGTCTGGTGCTGTTTTCGTCAGCCATTCAGCGCTCCCGGATTCGCTAATTTGTTTTTATTTAATTGATAGACCTGGCTCAATACCTCGGCCACGGCCTGATAAAATGCCACCGGAATTTCCGTACCGATCTCGCAGGCTTCAAATAAACTTCTGGCCAGTGGTTTATTTTCGACAACCGGCACATCATTTTCCCGGGCGATTGTTTTGATACGTTCGGCCATTTTTTCTTTCCCCTTGGCAATGACCCTGGGTGCATCGGCATTGGTTTGCGGCTCGTATTTAAGGGCGATTGCAATATGGGTCGGGTTGGTAACCACCACCGAGGCCTGGGGAACTTCCTGCATCATCCGGTTCATGGTCATCTGCTTCTGCAGGGATTTGATGCGGCCTTTAACCTGCGGGTCACCTTCCTGCTGTTTATTTTCATCTTTGACTTCCTGTTTTGTCATCTTCAGGGATTTTTCATGCTGGTATTTCTGAAAAGCGAAATCGGCCGCGGCCATGATTAAAAGGGCGATGCTTACCTTCAGAGTTAGTTCCGACATTACCGAAGCGGCAAAACCGAGCACTTCGCCGGAAGTCAGGTTGGAAAGCATTAAAAATTCGCTGCTGTATTTTCTGATGACCATGATGCTGATTAAAGCAAGTATGATAATTTTAAAAATACCTTTAAACAGTTCAGCGAGCGATTTTGCCGAAAACATGCGCTTAATGCCGTTAAGCGGATTAATCTTTTTGAACTGCGGCTTCAGTGCCTTTTTGGCGAACATGATACCGACCTGGCCGATATTGGAGGCCAGCGCGGCAAAAACCACGAAAGCCATAATGGGCATGACAATCATCCCGAACACGGAGGCGAAATCCCAGAGCTGTCGGGGCAGCGTCTGGGTTGTTATTTCCATGAATGAAGATTCCTGATAGGTAATGCGAAAGAACCGGCTGATGGTACCTCCGAAAATGGATGACGTAGTTTTAAAAGCGATCATACCGGCAATTAATACCGCCACGGAATTCAGCTCCTGACTCTTTGCAACATTACCTTCGTCGCGGGCCTCCTCGCGCCGCCGTCCGGTAGGTTGTTCGGTTTTATCCTGTGTTGATTGTTCCGCCATTATTTAAATTCCTCTGATCATCCCGGTTACGAAAGTTTCCAGTCCGTTCATTACATAGCTGAACAGGCTCTGAAAAATTTGCAGGGAAATCATAAGTAAAAAAATACCGATACCGATTTTCAGCGGTAAACTGATAAAAAAAATGTTTAGCTGGGGCATCACTCTGGCCATAAAGGCAATGGCCAGATCGACTACCAGCAGAAAAATCATCACCGGGGCGCCAAACTTCAGGGCCAGTTCAAACATCAGCGTACCGCCGCTGATAAGATGCTGCCCGGCCATGGGTTTAATCGCCGCCATGCCCAATCCGATTGCCTTGAAATTGAAAAACAAAATGCGGATTAAAAAGTGATGACTGTTGGACACGATGAAAAACACAACGATGATCAGCATCCAGAAGCTGCTGATTATCGGTTGATTATTTTGATTGCTCGGATCAAACACCTGCATGATGGCCATACCCATCTGCAAACCGATAAACTGACCGGCAATGGAAAAACCTTCGAAAATCAGGCGCGCACCGTATCCGATCAGAAGGCCGATAAAAACCTCGCGCATTACATCCAGTATCAGGGCAAGGGGCGTGGGATGCGCCAGTTGATAGCCGCTGTTCAGAAGCGGGCTTATGATAAAGGTGAGCAGCAATCCCAGCATAATGCGGATGCGCACCGAAACGGTGGCATAGCCTAAAACAGGCATGCTTACCAGCATTCCGGAAATGCGGCTGAACACCAGCAAATATAAAGGCAGCCAGCTACCGATCTGATCGACTGCATCAAACATAATTATTGCGCCACCGTTGCGATTTGATTAAAAATTTCCGTGGTAAAATCCAGCATAATCTGCAAAAACCAGGGCATCAGAAAAAAGATAACCAGAAATACCACCATAATTTTCGGTACAAATGTTAAAGTCATTTCGTTAATCTGCGTGGTTGCCTGAAAAATACCTATGAGCAGACCGACAATAAGACCGGCGCCCAGAATCGGTCCCAGGATAAAAAGCACGGTAGTCAGCGCTTCACGGCTGATAAATACGACGAAATCCGTTGTCATAATTGAAATCCTCTCACCAATGATTCAACAATCAGGTACCAGCCGTCAACCAGTACGAATAAAAGCAATTTAAAGGGCATGGCGATCATTACCGGCGGCAGCATCATCATGCCCATTGAAAGCAAAACGCTGCCCACGACCAGATCGATGAGCAGCATCGGTAAATACAGTAAAAACCCGATTTGAAAAGCGGTTTTCAATTCGCTTATTATAAAAGCCGGGATAAGACTGGTTATTTTGATTTCATCGACGGAAGCGGGTTTATCACCGCCCTGCAGATCGATGAACAATTTTAAATCTTTTTCGCGGGTTTGTTTGAGCATGAATGCTTTAACCGGTTTGGCGGCCCGCTCCAGCGCTTCGGCCTGAGTGATTTCTTTATTTAGATAGGGCTGCAGGGCCGTATCGTTAATTTTTATCAGTATCGGCCGCATCACAAAAAAAGTCAGAAACAGGGCCAGTCCCACCAAAATCTGATTGGAGGGTACGGTTTGCGTGGAAAGACTCTGGCGTAAAAAATGAAATACCACAATGAGCCTGGTAAAAGAGGTCATCATGATTAAGATCGATGGGGCCAGACTCAGGATGGTAAGTAAAAACAAAATCTGCAATGTGGTTACCATCTCCGAGGGCTGATCGGCCTGATCAACGCCGACGGTGATTTTCGGCAGAACCGACTGCGCACCGGCCAGCGATGGCAACAGCACAAGCAATATAATAATCGCAAGCATTTTATGTTTACATATTTTTGCGAGCGTCAATGATATCATAAACTTTCCTGAAATAATTATTTAACATGATCGTTTTTACAATTACCATGCCATTAAAAAGTGATCATTTCCGGCAACGGATTTTGAATAGATAAATATATATAAGGGTTTGATATTTAATAAATTAAGTAATTTTCATTTGTTGGGTTTTTATCAGATGTTTGAGACGCTCTATGTAGGCGGAGGAAAATATTTCCCTTTTGATTTTTTGAAACGGAACTTTTTAACGGTTCAGGGCAGCTTCAAATGTAAAATGTTTTGAATACGCGAAAAGGCGGGGACGGGGATTTATTTATCGATCTTTATTTCTCAGACGATTCAGCACGCTTGAAAAAGTCGGCGGTTGGGGAGCGGCAGTTTCGGCCGCTTCTTCTTCCGGTACCTCGCCAAGACAATCGATTTTTGTGACAGCGTTTTCGCTGAGGCCAAGGATGTATTTTTTGCCTTCGATGATGGCGATGACGATCGATTGCCGGGGGGATATATTTTGTCTGGCAATGATCCGGATTTTTCCGGCATGGGCTATATGGGTGCGGCCGGCAAATTTTTTATAGATGTAAAGTGAAAGGACAAGCAGCAGAAGGATAACCGCGGTGATTAAAAAAACTTTGTAAAACTGATCGCCCATATTAAGGGCCTGATCCGGTTTTTTGAATAGTGTATCCGGCGCCGGAGCGATAACAGTCTGCGCCGTGTCGGCAACGGGCGGATTGTGGTTTTGTGCCGACAAGATTCCGGCAAAAAGGACCGGAATAATCAGCAAGAACAGAAGCCGGGCTGTTTTAATCATTGAATCATCCTAAACTTTTTACACGGTCTTTGGGGCTCAGTAGCTGGGTAATGCGGATGCCGAACTTGTCATCGATAACCACCACTTCACCTTCGGCGAATTTTCTGCCGTTCACAAAGACATCCAGGGGTTCGCCGGCTGATTTTTCCAGCTCAACGATTGAGCCCTTGCCCAGTTTGAGTAAATCTGAAACGAGGATAGTTTTGCGATCCAGTTCCACGGCAACATCAAGATCCACATCCATCAGCATATCAACATTACGCGGTGAACCGTTTAGCCGGTCATGACCGTTCAGCATATCAAATTCCGCCGGCTGGACATCAACCGTATCCGTTTCATCAATTGCCTGCTTACTGTGCTTTTGCTGCTCCATTTCTGTACTCGCTTTCTCACTGTTCTGATTAACGGGCCATCTTAAATAACTGAATTTATGGGAAACGCCTTCTTTTTCCAATGTGAATATGCATTCGATTCCCTGTAGATTGCTGCTGGAAATGGATTCCAGCTCTTTACTATCTTCGACGAGACCTACCTGTATTTCATCGATAAGATAGCGGGCCTGGTCGTCGGCGGCATTCATTTTAATCTGACCGAAAATTTGTTCGACCGATTCCTTTAATCCGTCGAAATGCTCATCCGTCAATTGTTCGGCGGGTTCATCTCCGATCATCCAGGCATAGAATTGCCGTGTAAAGGCTTCATCGAGGAAGAACACATTATAGGTGCTTTGATCACCCTGGCCGGATTTAAACATGAGCAACACTTTTGGAAATTCCTGAGAAGCGATGTTGTCGCTGATATTTTGCCGCTCCCGGATGTCTGAAGCGAGTTTCAGATCGCCCTGGAGCAATTGGCTCAATGTCTCTTTGATAATGGGCTCAGTCTTGCTGAAAGCCGATTCAAAGTCTTCTTTATACCTCTTTAGATTCATTTTTATTTTCTCCCGTTTCATCGGACACAATTCGAATGGAATAATGTTTATTACGCACGCCGGCAACAGCGCCGAATACCGGCTTCTTATTCACATAGATGGAAAGTGGCCGGTTGGTGCGCTGATCCAGTTTTATGACATCACCGATCCGCAGATCAAGAAAATCACGAACCGAAATATGATTTTTCCCCAGCACGGTGCGCATGTTAAACGGCGTCCGGTGTAAATTTTGCTCGATCAGATTACGCTCCTCTTTTGTAGCTTCTTTCGAACCGAACATGATTTTTTCCTGGACCTCGGGCGTCGAGACAATATTGGAAATCCACATATAAGGATAGCAAATATTCATTAATGTGGAGTGATTGTGAATTTTAATTTCCATCGACACAACAACAACCGGCTCCGAGGAAGGTACGATTTGAACGAATTCGGGATTACTTTCATACCTTTCGACATCCGTATTGAATTTAGCGACCGGATTCCAGTTTTTGGTCAGTTCGCCGGCAATCCGTTCGACGACCCGTCCCATCACTTTCTGTTCGATCACCGAAATCGGGCGGACATCACTTACCATATTGCCCTGGCCGCCGAATAAGCGTTCCACGATAAAAATGGCCAGTTGCGGATTGATTTCCAATACAATGTGTGAGGCCGGCGTATCGGCGCGGCAGACGTATATGCAGCTCGGAGGCGCAATGGACATCACAAATTCGGAATACATAATCTGGTCGATTGCAAGCAGGTTCATCTCTACGATCATGCGCAGTTGCGCTGAAAGGAATACCCCGAAATTCCGGCAGAGTCCTTCATGAATATTTACCAGAAGGCGCATCTGCTCTTTTGATACCAGGTTGGGATGTTTGAAATCGTATATCGATATTTTCTGCTGGGCGTCTAAATCTGCCTGTGTATCGCCCTCACTGCTTACATTGGAAAGCAGGGCATCAATTTCGTCCTGTGAAAGTATCTTGGCCATGCTTCTGATTACTCCAAAACAAATCTGGTAAAGTACAAATCGTTAACTGCATCATATCCCAGCACCTGGTTTACAATTAATTTCAGATCGTCTTTAATGACATCCATTTGAATTTGTGCCGACAGTTCGGCGACAGTTTTAGTCCTGAAATAACTGATACAGCGGTCCATAAGGATCGGATGATATTTTTTAAGCGCTTCGATGCTTTTATTATCCTTCACTTCAAGTGCTACTTCAAAAACCGCGAAGCGGCGGCCCATACTGTTTTTGGGATTAACCGTTAAATCGGATATAGTGTAAATGAAACCGAGTTCTTTCTTTTCCTCTTTGACCGGTTCTTCGATTTCACCGGCCTCGGCCCACTGCTGATAGCGGGGAAATAGAAAGAAGACAACCAGTAATACCGCGGCGATTACCTGAACAACAATGATACCTGCGATCAGAGGCCATTTTTTCTTTTTTGTTTGCTCATCGGCAGGTGCAGGCTGATTTTCAACTTGTTCAGTATTTTCAACGTCTGGCATTTTAATCCCTTTTAAAGTGTTATTTTTAATTATCTCTAATGTAAATTTCAACACGCCTGTTTTTGGCCCGATTCTCAGCGCTGTTGTTATCGACCAGAGGGCGGTGCTCGCCGTGTCCGACGGCAGCCAGCCTCGATGCGTCAACCCCTTCCCGGTCATGCAAAAAACGAACGACACTCAGGGCCCGGGCCGTGGATAGCTCCCAGTTCGTCGGAAACTGCGCTGTATTTATGGGAATATTATCGGTATGACCTTCGACAAATATCTGGCAATCTTTATTTCTGACCACATCGGCAATGGTTCTTAAAATAGGATATGCTCCCGGTTTAATGACCGCCTTGGCCACATCAAATAAGAGATCATCGCCCAGGCGCAGATGGATACCGCTGCCGGTCAATTCAGCTTCAATAGCTTCTCCAAGCTGCATGCGGGCAATCATATCGCGGATGACGGCAAAGTCCTCTTCTGTATTCCGCTGCCGGTGCGTCAACTTTTCCCTTACATTCAGATCACGCTTTTGGGCGGCGCTGCCCATTTCGGTCATAATACCTAGGGCGCCTTTCATGGAACTCATTGCGCCTTTGAACTTTTCCAGCTCGATTGTGGAATAAGACAATATAAGAATGAAAAAAACCAGCAACAGGGTAACCATGTCACTATAGGTAACCATCCAGAAAGGCGCCGAGGGTTCTTTAACTTCTTCTTTTTGTTTCTTCATTATTTTTTATCTTTTCCCGAATTGTCGTTTGAGTTTCTCTGACTGGGCGCCAGATAATTCATTAGTTTGCGCTCAATAGTTGCCGGGTGTTCCCCGAACTGTATGGACAGTACGCCTTCGATAATCATTTCTTTGATGACCACTTCCGTATCCGAGCGGTTTTTCAGTTTACCGGCAATGGGCAGAAAAATCAGATTCGCGGAGACCGCGCCATAAAAAGTTGTAATAAGGGCCACGGCCATACCCTGACCGATCTGGGAAGGATCGTCGAGCTTGGTAAGCATGGCAATTAAACCGATCAGGGTTCCGATCATTCCGAATGCCGGTGCAAAAGTGCCGAGGGCGTTAAAGATTTGCTGTCCGCGTTTGTGGCGTTCCATCAGATAGGATAGTTCGGTTTCCATCACATTGCGGATCAAATCCGGCTCGGTTCCGTCAACCACCATTTCCATGCCGGAGCGCAAATAATCATCTTCTATTTTACCGATAATCCGATCGATGGACAGCAATCCTTCCTTGCGGGCACTTTTTGAAAGATCAACAATTTGATCGATTAGCGCGCGGCTGTTGAAATTATCGCTGAAAAAGGCTTTACGTACCACATTCATTACACCCAAAATTTCCTTCAACTGAAAATTGACCAGTGTTGCCGCGGTTGCTCCGCCCAGAACCACCATCAGCGACGGGGCATGGACAAAAACCCCCGCGTCACCACCGGTAATTATGGTAATGACGACAAGTAAAACACCAGCTATGATACCAATTATCGTTGCGAGATCCACTTTTATCCTCTTCAATTGCAAATTTTAAAAGGAGGGCGCAGCCGACGCCCTCCTTAGATTATTGTTTAGCGTTTAAGGTTTACCAATTCATTTAATAACTGATCGGCGGTGGTGATTACCTTGGCGTTGGCCTGGAAACCACGCTGCGCCGTTATCATTTCCGTAAATTCCTTTGACAGGTCCACATTGGACATTTCCAGCGCGCCGGAGACGATGGCGCTGGCCGAGCTTTCGGTCAGTGAAAGAATTTGCTCGCTGCCGGAGGCAATGCTGGTTTGATATAGCCCATCGCCTAAATCTCCGAGGCCGCCGTAGTTGGGAAACTGAGCCAGGGCCAACTGCGCGATAGGATCGATCTGCCCGTTACTGAACGAGCCGCTGATGACGCCGTCGCGTCCGATGGTAATGCCCAGTAATTCGCCCGTTGAACGTCCGTCCTGTTCGCGAACGCCTAAAGTGGACAGCGATTCAAACTGGGATAATCCCGTATAATCATCGCCGCCGTCGGCCAGAAGGTTAAATTGCAGGGTTTCCGATCCGTTATCGGGTTCCATCGTGATTCCGGAGACCCCATCGTTAAAGGTGAATGAAGTAAGCAGACCGGCAGAATCGAAAGTAGCGCGGCCGCTGCCGCCGCTGACTATGGTTTCATCGCCGGAAGTGGAAGCCTCCCAGGTCCAGACGCCGTCCGTGGTTGTTTTCGTGAATTCCATAATCAGGTTATGGCTGCCGCCGAGACTGTCATATACGACTACCGAAGTTCTGGCCGTGCCGGTTGTTCCGGGATTGGTGTTGATAAAATTCGGTAAATCGATCGTCCCCGTATTGGCGGCACCGTTGGACAGATTGATCGTAGTGGAACTATCGCCGGCAACATCATCGGTCAGTACAATTTTACCATCCGTCAACGTTGCTGTCGCCCCGCTGAAAGAAGCATTGATTACATCCAAAAGTTCCTGCAGTGTGTCGCCGGCCGTATAGGTATAGGTTGCACCAACGGCGGTACCGTCCGGATTGCTGCCGGCAATCTCAATGGTATCTCCGGCGACCAGCGGGGTGGCAACCTGATCCATGTCGTTAATCAGTGTCGTGGCGTCGGCATTGCTCCCGCCTGCGGTCAGCGCAGTGCCCAGGCTCCAGACTTCGGCAGTGGTTTCCAATCCGGCATTCAGATTTCCGGTCAGCGAAACATTCTGCGTGGTCTTGGCTTCTGACACCAGATTTTCATCGATGATAATATCCGTCATATTTCCTGATCCCAGACCGAGCTGCATGTTTTCGCTGTTCAGCATCCAGCCCTGAACGGAAAGCCCCCGTTGATTGACCAGTTTTCCGTCGGCATTAAAATAAAACTGACCGGCGCGGGTGAACAGGCGATTGTTTCCGCCGCGAAGCACAAAAAAACCTTCACCTTCAATGGCCATATCGGTAATGTTGCCGGTACTTTCGAGGCTGCCCTGGGCAAAAAGCGTTTCTATGGACGATGTTTTCATGCCCAGACCGACCTGCATCGGATTAATGTAACCGTTGCCTGTGCTGGGCACGGCTTTGGAAATCGTCTGGCTCAGGGCTTCCGAAAAATTAATCCGGCCGCCTTTGTAACCGACGGTGTTGATATTTGCGATGTTATTACCCAGTACATCCATCTTCATCTGATGATTTCTTAATCCTGAAACACCTGCTAATAAAGAACGTAACATGATAAATTCCTCCTTAAAAAGCCACTCACTTCTGTCGTTCGGTGAGCGGAGGGCCTCCCTTGCGGATATTCCTTTTTCCGCTTAGCGGGGCCGGCCCGGTTATTGGTTTAAACAATTGCTACACTGTCAATATTTGTGAACACCTGTTGTTCGAGCTGTGCATTGGGCACCGCCGTTACAACGGTTTTGTTGTTGATACTCACCACATAGGCCGTATCATCAACCAGAATCAAGGAATTCTTCGATCCCTTTTCGTTAAGGCGCTGCATGCCCTGATCAATGCGGTTAATTTCTTCCGGCGTGATCTGCAGATTGCGTTCTTCGATCCGCTTTACTGCATGGGCGGAAAATTTCAGCGCATTGTTCTGATGCAGCGTTTCCTTTAATATGTCCGCAAAAGGCACCCCCGCTTTTCCCGGGACATTTCCGGCATTTTCCGCGGGACCCTGTACAGGTCTTGTTTTATCAAACTGGATTTGCCTTAAGGCAGCCTGTCTTTGCAGGTCGGCAACTTTCATTGTCCTTTCCTCCTATCCGATCTCCAAAACATCAGCCATCGAGACTTCGCGTCCGTTAACGATCAGAATCGGATTGCCATCCACAAAGCGGATGCCCGAAACCAGCCCCTTGCTGATTGGGATAGCATTCATCTGATCGCCGTTTGTATCGACGGCTTTTACCTTAAAGGTATAATTGCCCTCGGGTAAACCGCGGCCGTCGCTGCTTTTACCGTCCCAGGTCAGCATTTGCTCTCCGCTGGCCAGACCGGTGGTTTCGATACTGCGAACAAGATTGCCTGCTTCATCGTAGATGGTCAGCATCAACTTTTCGGCATAACCCGGCAGATGAAAGTGAATGTTGCTTTCTTCATCTGATTTGAGCGGAATGGTATTTCCGATGGCCGTAATTTCCCTGCCGATGAAATTGGCGGCCAGGGTGTTGTTAACCGTTTGCGTGAGCAGCATGTTCATATCGACGCTGTATTGCAGCGTGTTGTCGATATTACTGAGCTGCTCCAGCGAGCTGAACTGGGCCAGCTGCGCGGCAAACTCCTGCCCCTCCATCGGGGATAAGGGATCCTGGTTTTTGAGCTGGGCAACCAGCAACTGCAGAAATTCCTGTTTTCCCATGTTGGATGTGGAGGCTGTACCGCCCATTGCGCCTGACAGCATCGCGTTGTTTGTTAAATTGTTTACTTGCATAATTCAATAGACTCCTAAGCTATGATTTCAATCGTATTATATCCGTAGTTTCGCTTTTCTACGGGGGGTTGGTTATCTTCATGCGATTCCTCCCTGAAATGTGTTTGGTTTGATTGATTTTCCTGATGCCGGGCCTGGCGCGTTTGTTCCTGTTCGTCTTTTCCGGCAAACTGGCCCACATCGATTTTAATTTGATTGATTTCGGCCCCCTTTTGCTGCAGGCTGTCCTGAATTTGCGGCGTTAGTTTAGCCAGCTCGGCTTTTGCCTGTTCGCTTTCGACGGTAATGGTCAGTGATTTCTGGTGCTGATCGCCGCTGTAGTGCATTTCCATCCTGCCTACCGGACTGCTCTCCACGCGGAAGCGTCCCCCGGTAATTGCTTTCGGATTTTGGAAAATTTTATGATTTATAATTGGCTCGATCAGCTTGACAGTGTTCAGCGGATTGCTTTTCGCCGCCGTATTTGCCGGACGCTGTTGTGTGAAATCGATGAGTTGACTGTTTTTCCCGGTTAATTTTTCGGATGGTGTTGACGTTTTTTTCTCCGGCGCATCATGTCCCGCTGATTGCTGTTGCTGATGTTTATCCTGAGCAATATTTTTTACTTCAGCATTTTTTCCCGCACTGTTTGCCGGTTGTTTTGTTTCAACGGAATTGGTTTGGTGTTTAGTCTGTACATCACTTCCGGCCGGCTGACGGCTGGTTTCGCTTTTCATGGAAGCGGCATCACTGGGTGGACGATTCAATGATATATCAGCAGATTGTTGGGATCGGGTTTGCTGCACATTGGGGCGTTCGGCTGAATCCGGTGATTTTGCTGTTTTATTTTCTGTTTTAGACGCTGCCGGCGATTGGATTTCCGGTTTATCCTGAGCATGCATCTTTTGCGTATGCGCGATGTCTGCTTTTATCTTTTGCTGTGTAACCTTTTCCGGCCCGGAATTGATATTTTGCCGGTTTATTTCCGGTTTGTGATCCGCTGCCGCCCTGGCATGGGATTCCTGTTGGGTTTTGATGAAAAATTTCCCCGGTAATTCTTTTTCTTTGATTGGCTTATTGTGCGTATTGTTGTTTACCTGCGGAGAAGTATTTGTTTTGTTTTCCGTTGTTTTTGCCGGTTTGTCTGCCGGGATCGGATCTGCCTTTTTCTGCGGAACGGAATCTGGTATACTTGCAGTCCGGATTGCGGCTGGAGATTTAGCTGCCTGTCCTGAAGCGTCACGGCCGGTCATTTGCGTTTCTCTTATCACTGCATCCTGAATTTTTGGCGATTCTGAAGTACTGCGCGCAGGTTGATGCAAGTTTTGCTCTGTCCCTGACTTTTGCTGTGTAGACTGTGGTTGTATATTTTCTGCTCTGCGGCTTTCAGGCTTTTTATGCTCAAATTGGCCGGCGCTTTTTTGCGCTGCCTGTCCGGTATTTTCCAGGATTCGGTTTTGACCGGATTTCAGATTAGGTTTATTGCTTTTTTGCGGGGTGTCGCTGAAAACGATCCCGGATTTAACTGGTTCGCCTGCCGGTGATTTGGCAATTTGGCCTGCAGTCGGTTCCTGCGCAGGATTAGCGGATTTTTGTGAGACAAACTGTGCTTGATCGGTAACCGTCTTCATTCCCGGCGAAGTGGCCTGTTTTTCAGTCTGAATCTTAGGGCCGTTCCCGCGCAATGGGGACTCCGTTTGCTGTATCGTCTCAGTTTGTTGGGGGATCGTTTTTTGTGACGGATTTGGCGTTATAATTATCCGTTTAGCCTGGTGCGTTTCCGGCACCGGATTTTGTGCGGCGTTATTGGTTTGCAGCGGTTGTGCTTTAACCTGTGATGCAAGGTTCGGTTTTGCAGCTATTTTTTTGACAGGCGTCTGTGTGACTTCTTCCGTTAAGGTTGTATCTTTTTCAAAGGCCGGCATTGCAATTTTTACCGGTTTGTCTACCAGTTGCGCTATCCGGCATGTAAGGAAGGGAAAATAGGGTTTGAATGCGTTCTGATTTGTTTCAGGATCGGAAGTCAATACTAATTCCCGAGCTTGCGTGGCGTTGTTTTTCATTTCAAGACGCAGCCCCGTATCCAGCGTCCGAAAAATCTGATTGATCTTTGCAATGGTATCTTCAGGGGATAGTTTGGTAAAATCCTGCTCTTCGATACTGAACAGGGTATTTAAAACCTTGGCGGAGGGCATTTTTAATCCGCCCGCTTTTGCGAATACGGCGGGATTGCTTTCTATAAACTGCGCCAGTTTGCCGGCGAAGCTCTTCATTTTCTGCAGCATTTTGGGCTGAATATCCGCTAACGGCTGTGTCGCCGGATTCAGGGTTTTCTGTTGAAGCACTTTGTTGCCTGAATTTTTAGCCTGATGAAAAACAGAACCGCTCTTTAATTCTTTGCCGGATTGCGCTGCATCGTAGCGGATAGCAAGGTTTGAAGCGACAAATTGCTTCAACATCTGACCGAATAGAAGCGGGATATTTTTGTCCCGCTCCGGGGATTGATTCAGTAAAGGTGTTTTTCCGAACAGGTTCAGTATTTGCATCGATTTCATTGCATCCGCCTAATTAATGAGTTTTTCCGCGATCCCGGCGGCCCGTTTTTCATTCAGGGCCAGCAACAAGTCTTTGCGGGCGGTTTTACGCATCTGGCCGTAAATCAGTAAAATGGTTTCATCATCAAGCTTATTCAGGATCGGTGCCAGTTGCTTTACTTTCATGTCCGAAAAGGTCTTGGCCAGTTCGCGGGCGTTTTCTTCCTTACTTTGTTTTTCAGCGATTTGTTTTTTTAATTTTTCGATTACAGAAGTAAATCCGGCGGCTTCCTGCCGCTCTTTTTCCAGAAGCCGGCTGAGACTGTCGATTTTGGCCGTATTTTTCTTATGCTGGCCCTCATACCGGTAAATCAGCGTAAACAGGCTGTCTACCTTATTCATAATGCGGTTGACTTCCATCGCAGGCAATCCTTTACGCAACTGAGTTACCTGCTCCTTGATTTCATTTTTTTTATCCGGATTTGTTTGCGGTTGATCAGCTTCCGGTTGGGGCGATGGCGTTAGAAAAATCAGCACTGCGAAAATGCCGCCAACGAGAACGATAAATATTCCAAAACTAATGCTTACCCATTTTACTATTTGCATAATAAATCCGCTAAATTAGTTTTTTTACCCTTTGTGCAACTTCATCCTGAAATTTAACCTCATCCTGTTTAACTTTTTTCTGATGACCTTCAAGATGACGTTCACGCAGCTTTTCAACGATTTTCTTATCCCGGCTCACTTCTACCAGTTTCTCTATTTTTTCTTTCACGGTTTGGTCCGAACGGGCAACATTTTCTTGCTGAAGCCTGATCTCGCCGGAGAGCTGATCGAGATAAGATTTTTGAATTTTTAGGTTTTGCAGACTGGTTTGATTTTCATCCAGTGAAGAAAGGAAGCCGGACTTTTTCTGATGCAAACCCTGCAGTTTGTGTTTATTTAAATTCAGTTCGGCCCGCGCCGCACTCAGTTCGACGGCCTGCTGCGTTTCGATATTGCGCCTGAAGTCCAGTACTTTCTGCAGAGAAAAGCGAAATGCCTTAGCCATTATTGCCTCCCTCCGCAACCTGACGCAGTGCCATCAGCGTTTCCACGAAACTACTGCGCTCGTTCATTTTTTGCCCCAAAAAACCATTGATGATGTCAATCTTATCCATTGCCCGGTCCACGTTTTGGTTGCTGCCCCGCTTATAAGCGCCAATTTTGATCAGGTCTTCCGATTCTCTGTAAACGGCCAGGATCTCCAGCAAATACAGGGCGAATGCTTTATGCTCATCCGAAATAACATCATTTTTTACACGACTCACACTATCCAGCGCATCGATGGCCGGGTAGCGGCCCAGGGTAGCCAGTTTGCGTGACAGTACAATGTGACCGTCAAGAATTGAGCGGGCGGCGTCACTGACCGGTTCGTCAAGGTCGTCGCCGTCCACAAGCACGGTGTATAGTCCGGTGATGCTGCCTATATCCGAATTGCCGGCCCGTTCCAGGATACGCGGCAGCAGCGCGAATACGGATGGCGTGTAACCTTTTGTGGTGGGCGGTTCCCCGATGGCCAGACCGATTTCCCGCTGGGCCATGGCAACGCGGGTCAGCGAATCCATTAAGAGCAGTACATTCTTGCCCTGCTCGCGGAAATACTCGGCGATGCTGGTGGCGATAAGAGCGCCTTTGATACGCACCGTGGCCGCCTGATCGGAAGTAGCAACAATAACCACAGAGCGTTTTAACCCTTCTTCGCCGAGGTCTTTTTCGATAAACTCGCGCACCTCACGGCCCCGTTCCCCGATCAGGGCGATGACGTTTACTTCGGCATCGGTGTATTTGGCGATCATACCCAGCAGTACGCTTTTTCCGACGCCGCTGCCGGCGAAAATGCCCGCACGCTGCCCTTTGCCGAGTGTGACCAGTCCGTCAATGGCCCGGATACCCGTGCTCAGCGGCTTTGTAATGCGCTGCCTAATCAGCGGGTTGGGCGGCATGTTGAATACATTGACAAACTGATCGGAGTGAATGGGACCTCCATTATCCAGCGGATTACCCAGTCCGTCCAGAACGCGTCCCAGCAATTGCGGACCAACCGGCACACGCAGCGGACGGCGGCTGCGTTTTACAAGACTGCCCGGCGCAACGCCGATGGTTTCACCCAGGGGCATCAAAAGAACACGGTTATCCCGGAATCCGACCACTTCGGCTTTTATGGTTTGATTTTGCGGGGTTATAATTTCATAAACATCGCCAACCGAGCCGGTTTCACCGGTTGCTTCGATAACCAGACCGGTGATTTGCGTGACTCTTCCGGTCACCCGAAGCGGATCCATCCGGTCCAGTGCCATACAATGTTCTTCAAAATGTTCCCTGAGGCGCAGCATTATTGGCTCCGGTTTTTTAATTGTTCGTGCAATTCTTCCAGTTGCACATCATGCCTTCCGTCGATATAAAAATCTTCGGTCTTCACAAAAGCTTCGGATTTTTTCATCTGCGGGTCAGCAGCAGTATTAATTTCCATGTTTTTGGGAAGACCGAAATCTGCATTCAGATTTTTTTCATTCAAATCCGCCACATGATCGGGATGAACCGAAATTATGACTTTATGCTGATCAACCAGCTTCTGCAGCATTTTACCCAGCCGTGCGTAAATGATATCCCGGTAATTTTCTGTGTGCTCCAGTTCGTGTCCGATAACTTCCCGGGCCATTTTAAGGGCAATATTTAAAAGCGGTTCTTCAACGGCTTCGATTGCTTTAATAAATTTCTTTTCGACCGTGCGCAGTTCATTCATGGCATTTTCGATTTGTTGTCCGGCTTCCTGTTTCATGCTGTCCCGGCCTTCCTGGCAGCCGGCACGGAAGGATTCTTCACGCGCTTTTTGCAGTTCCATTTCCAGAATTTTTATACGGTCGTTTAACTGTTTAATATACCGGGGCGTAATTTTTTTCGGAATTTGATGTCCCATACGTTTCTGCAAATCCTCAAGCCGGGCTTCGGAATATTCCGAAGATTGGTCGCCGCCCTGCCTAACTTCTTTTATTCCGGCAAGTTTTCTGTTTATTCTCAGTGTAAAGTGCTGCATCGTTTAATCCACAATTTCTTCTTCTTCGCCGCGTACGAGCATAATTTCACCCTGTTCCTCGAGTCGGCGGGCAACTTCCAGTATATCTTTTTGGGCCCGCTCAACATCCTTCAGGCGAACCGGCCCCAGGTATTCAAGCTCTTCCTTGAGCATACCGGAGGCCCGCTCGGACATATTCTGAAAAATTATATCTTTGAGTTCGCTGCTGGTTGCTTTCAATGAAAGCGCCAGTGTTTTGGAATCCACCTCCTTGAGAATACGCTGAACCGCTGACGGAGCCAGATGGGTGATGTCCTCGAACAGGAACATCAGATCATTTATTTCAGTAGCCAGACTTCCGTCGCGTTCGCGTAAATTATTAAGTATATTCTTTTCCGAAGTCCGGCTAACCGAATTAAGAATTTCGGCCACAGATTCCACACCGCCGGTTTTGCTTAATCCGCCGCCAAATACCGTGCCCATTTGTTCGCGCAGAACGGTTTCGATATCTTCGATTAATTCCGGTGATGTTTTTTCCATCGTGGCCACGCGATAGGCTATTTCATATTGACTTTCTTCAGGAAGCTCGGAAAGCACCGAGGCGGCCTGCTGCGGTTTCAGATTGGCTAAAATCAGCGCGGCGGTTTGCGGATGTTCATTCTGCAAAAAGTTTAACAACTGTTTGTCATCCACGGTTTGCAGCAGATAAAAGGCGCTGACTTCGGTTGCCGCTTCCACTTTTTTAAGTACATCTTCGGCTTTCTTTTTTCCCCAGGCTGCTTCAAGTACCTGGCGGGCATAATTAAGACCACCCTGAACGATGTAGGAGTTGGCCATCATCATTTCATAAAATTCTTCCAGCACCGCGGAAAGCACTTCAACGGGAACATTTTGCAGCCGGGCTATTTCAATGGATATTTTTTCGATTTCGACATCATTCAGATTTTTCAATATTACGGATGCTTTTTCCACACCAATGGCGATCAGCATCAGGGCTACTTTTTTTCTGGGAGAAAGCGTAATTTGTTTTGAATCTGTCATTATTTATGCTCCGCCTTCAGTTAGCCATGAACGTAACAACTTTGTGGCATCTTCCGGTCTCTCAGAGGCAAAGGTTAATACTTCCCGGGTCATTTTATCTTTAGCTTTCAATTTAGCACGCGCCTCCGGCGTTAATTTTTTAATGTAAAGATCCTCCGATATTTCCTCTTCTTCGGGCAGTGCTTTGGGCTTCGGTTTCTCAGCGATCTGCTTGCGGGTGTTATCATCGGTTTCCCCGGTCAATAATAATTGATTCACGCTGGTTTTCAGCAATCCGCGCAGGAGGATAAAAGCGAGAAGAATACCGAGCCCTATCAGTCCGTAGGTAATGATCTGCTGCCACATATCAAAACGGAAAGGCTCTTCAGTGGTGATAACTTGTTGTTGCCGGGGCAGCGCTTCCAGTTTCATGTTACGGACTTCGACAATGTCCTCGCGATTTTCATTGTAGCCCACGGCACTTTTGACCAGTGCTTCAATCTGCCGTAATTCTTCGGAGCTGCGCGGCTGGTACTCCGCTATCGATTCGCCGCTTTCATCCTTTTTATAGTTATAACGTCCGTTGACCAGTACGGCTACGGTCAGGCGCTTTATATCGCCGCTGTTGGATATGTAGCGTTCCAGCCTTTTGCTCAATTCATAGTTAGTAGTAGTCTTTTCGACGACAAAATCTGACGAATCGATACCGCTTTTGGATGATTCGACATATTTTTCTTCACTTAGTTTGACTACATTATCGGGATCGACTTCTTCGGTGGTGCGTTCAATCTGATCAAAATTCAGCTCTACGGAAACCTTAATTACATTGTTCTGTTTGCCGACGATGCCGCTTACGATTTCGCTTACTTTTCTTTGCATGGCCGATTCGATATTTTGCTGCAACTGATATTGATTGTTTACATTGCCAACGACGCCGGTATCTTTGGGTCCTTCATGCAGTACCGCGCCGTCGGCATCCATGACAACAACGTTCTCCGTTTCGATACCCTCGACACTGTTAGCCACCAGCGCGGCAATACCTTTTAATTGATTATGATTCAGAGAGGCGCCGGGACGCATGTGTAAAACAACTGAGGCGCTGCCCGCTTTTTCTTCTTCAAACAAATGATCTTTAGGGATGACCAGATGCACGCGACTTTGTTTAACCTCGGAAAACTGATTGATTGTTCGCATCAGCTCGCCTTCGAGAGCCCGTTTCATGTTTAATTTTTGCATGAACGTGGTCATACCCATTTTATTGTTTTCAAAAAGCTCATAACCGGATATGGCATCTTTAAGATAGCCGGACTGCGCGTGCTGCAGTCGCAGTTCGGAAATCATATCTTTGGGTGCATAAATAGTAGTTCCGCCGTTTTCCAGGCGATATGATATTTTATCGTTCCTCAAATCGGATACAATGGCGCTGGCCGCCGCGGGATCAAGATTGGAGTAGAGCAGTTCGAATTCGGTGCGGTTCGCCCATAGCAGCAGTGAAATCAAAATAGAAACAAAGACTATCAGAACCGTTACAATAATAATTTTCTGTTTAAGCGAATGTTCGTTAAAAAACTGAAAGAGTTGTTGCGTTATCTGATTCATAACCGTCCCGTATCAATTAAAGGTTAAACCTGCATCCGCTGGATTTCCTGATAGGAATCCAGTAATTTATTGCGAATTTCTATCATAAGCTGAAAACTGAGCCGTGCTTCTTCCATGCTGGCCATGGCCTGGTGCAGATTATCGGATTTACCCTGAATCACTTCCTGCGCTTTTTGCGAAGCGTCTTTTTGCGACTCGTTTACAGCATCAACGAAATCGGTAATGGTTTGACCGAAATCCTTGTGACCTTCCTTTAACTGCTCGTTCTTTTGCGATGTGGTTTTATTTACCAGATCGCGCAGATTCACATTTTGTAACTGGTTAATTTTTGGCATATTCACCTCGACTTATCCTTTGATATCCAAAAGGAATCCTCTGTTAACACTTTGCAACTTTGTATTTCCGTAGAAATTTTCAACGGGATTCTGAATCCCGAACAGGGCGCGCAGGGTTTCGGTTTCACGGCTGCTCAGTATTTCAGATGGCGCCGTGATTTTTCGGTTTACAGTTTGGTTGCCTGCTGTGGCACTGTTTACCTCGTTTGCGGTATTTTCCTTTACCGGCGTAATTCGCGTCTGGTTATGCTTATATGTCTGCTCGGCATGACCTATTGCCGGGGATTTCTGTGAAATATGAATCATCACTAAATCTCCATTGCCTTTTTAGCCATTTGTTTTGCGGCATTTAAAACGGTAACATTGGCTTCGTAAGTACGGCTGACAGAAATCAGATCTACCATCTCTTCGATAACATTGACATTGGGCATCTTAACAAATCCGTTTTCATCAGCATGCGGATGACCGGGATTGTAAATTAGCTGTTCCCCGGGAATGTCTTCTATTTTGAGCTTATCTTTTTCAGAGCCAGGCTGATTTTTTGATACGCCGATATCTCCTGAAGGCAGGTGGCCTTTTTGTGAAGTACGCATTCTTAAATTCAACTGATCATTAAAACGGCTCTGCCGGCTCTTTTCATTTTCGGAAATGACGACTTTCTTTTGATAGACGTTGCCGTTTGCATCCGGAACGCTTTGGGCATTGGCGATGTTTTCAGAAATCACCTGCATGCGCTTCAGTTGGCCGGATAATCCGGTAACTGTTGTTTTAATTGCTGAAAATATACCGCTGGCTTTCATCCTGATACCCCTGATAATTATCCGTTTCTGCCCGTGATGCTCAAACTAAGCGACCGATAAGCCCTGTGAAGTGTGCGTGCGGTAAAATCGTATCTGATCTGATTTTCCGCCAGTCGGGCCATTTCGGAGGATATATCAACTTTTTCCTGACTTTCTCCGGCATCCTTTGCCGATTTGGTATCGGGTTCAACGGGATTGCCGATATGCCGCTTATCGGTTGTGGCCAAAGAACGATTCATCTGATTATTGAGCACTCCGGAAAATTCGGTATTCTTTTTCTTATGTTGCGGATTATTGGCGTTGGCCACGTTTTCCGCAATTTTCTCGTGGCGGCCTGAATAGACATTGAGCGCCTGTTTGAGAAACTGTACTTTTTGCGTATTAAATATCTTCATAAAATTACCTCGCAATTTATCTATACAAGGTCTGTGCCACTTTTTTTTAAATGAAAAGTTCAGTTTATCCGCAAAATTATAAAGTCCTTATCTTATTGAAAAATAATGGATTGCGGATTTAAAGTGGAAGGCGCGCATTACACAGGGCAATAAAACAATTAAGGGCGGATGAAACCGGCAAGGAAAATATTTCCTCACCTGCCATACATTATTTCCGGTTAAGGACAGGGAAGGATTTTGCTAAATTAGTTCTATAGAAATTGAATCGGCCACCGACTAATATAACAGGAGTGAATAGCATCCTGTTTGTAAAATGACAGGCTGAAAAATAACAGCCATTTTTAATTTCGGGGATCAGATTGAGAGCTTTAATTGTCGAAGATGTTCAATTTTTGGCACTTATCCTGCAGCGGTTTATCGAACCGTATGGCAGATGCGATATTGCCTCTGACGGGTTGGCTGCCATAGATATGTTTTCGCGGGCTGAAATGTCGGGTGATCCCTACAACCTGATCTGCCTTGATATTCTGATGCCGAAGCTGGATGGATTTGAAGTATTGAAATCCATTCGTGAATTCGAGAAGGATTTGTCGCTTAAAAAAGCAGACAGAGCCAAAATAATAATGATTACAACATTCAACGATGCGGATACGGTTTCACGGGCGCGTCGTGCCGGATGCGATAAATATATATCCAAACCCTTCTCCAAAGAAAAGGTAATATCAGTACTTAAAGAACTGGGTTTTATAGAGCAGGAGAATACGCCGAAAGCAGTTTAAGATTTTTTGTTACCGTACGACCAATGACAGTGACACAAGGGAAGTGTCGGAATAGCACATGGAGGTGCTGTTTATGTTATGGGGTATCTTTTTGTCTACGGTGGCGGGTCTGCTATGTCTGTTTATTCTCATTTGGTTTAGAATGATATGTTTCACCAAATCATTCCGCGAGCAGTTGGTTAAAGGACAGTTGGAGACAACCAGGCAAACCCTGCAGGCACTTGAAGGCATAGAGGACACGCAGTCGGCAATCCGCCTGATAAACCAGCTTAGCAGGCATCTGCGGCTTACCCGCTGTTATGCGCGCGCTGAAATGGATTATTATTTAATGCAGCACGATTCTGAAAATTTCAAAAAAAAGTAATTGATGTGTTCAAGCGGTTGCATGGTTCGGATTAAGTCAGAGGCGGATTTTTAGCTCAAATTTATTAACTAATTTTTGCCGTTATCAGCAGATTATTATTTTTGATTCAATGATTGCTTCAATCAGGCGATGCCATATACACGGAGCATTTCCCAGGGAATGTTGTCAATAATTACCGGCAGGTTCTGCTTTTTGATTTTAAGCGTATCCAGACAAAGTCCCATATTTTCCGAGTTGTAGCCCTCCGGAACGAATCCGGCCCGAAATTGATTCATTAATACATCGGCCAGGTAAACCAAAGCGGTGAGGGATGGGTTGATTCGCGCCTGCGATGGCTGGTGATGATTGCCGATCGTTTCGCTCAGGACTTCGGGCAGTCCCCAGTTGCGGGCAAGCCTGAATCCGGTTTGCGCATGATCGATCCCGAACATCTGATTTTCGACTTTTACCAGCGATATTGCTCCGGAGTCGTGAAACTTTCGGTACAAAAACGGCAAATCATTGGCAACGAACTGATCGAGCGCCGATTTTCCGATATCGTGCAGCAGACCGGCGGTGTAGGCCAGTCCTCCGGGTTCGGTTTGCGTAACATCGGCCAGATATTCGGCGATGAGCGCCGTGCCAAGTGTGTGGTAATATAATCCGCCTTTGCAAAGGGAATAGCCGGAGTGATTCGCCTTTTGATAATATCGCTCGGTAAACATGGAAAGAGTCAGAAGCAGCAGCCGTTTTTCCCCGAGATAAATCAGGGCTTCATCGATGGTTTTTACGCGATGCCGCGAACTGATGAATACGGAATTACTCAATTGTATGATACGGGCGCTCAGGACGCTGTCCTGCCTGATTTCGCCGGCAATTTGCGTCATCGATACATTATCGGAGTGAACCATCCGGATCACTTTCAGGGCAATCTGCGGGATAGGCAGTACGTTGCGGATCGCTTCTTCGATACCTTCCGGGCTTACATTGTTCATGAGCCGTTCCGATTGCAGTGAGGTTGTGCAGGTCGATTCGATGGTGCACTGCAGTGTATGAAAATTAAGGATGAGGGTCATGCTTAAATAGCCGCCCGTCTCTGATTGTTCAATTTTGATATGATGTTTTGCCAGAAATAAATTGACCTGGTCCGCCGAGCGCCCGCCGATATCCAAATCCATATCCATTTTTGAAACGCTGCCGATCAAAGCGCCGCCGGCCACACAAGCGGTCATGTTCCGGGGATTGGCCCCTTTATCCAGCAGTTCTTTGTAAAACGCTTCCATACCGACGGTGGCATAGAATCCCGCGTTTTCATCATCAAAATCCCCGGTAGGTTCAGGCAAAAGCACATGAAGCATGCCGCCGATTTTAGCAGAGCGGTCTACAATAACAACCCCCACGCAACTGCCAAGGTGAGCCTTTAGCATATTGCGGGATTTCGGGGCTACGACAAACTGTCCTGATCTTAAAATTTTCGTGTACAGATACATTAGGTTCTTTACGGGTCTTAACTATTTCTCATTATACTGATGTAATTTATTGCGCAGGGTACGCACGGTAATTCCAAGAAGCTCGGCCGCTTTAGTGCGGTGATTGTTCGTTTTTTCAAGGGCTGCTTCGATTAGTTTTTTCTCCATTTCCGCCAGAGGTATCACTTCCTTTGGCTTAGTGACATGCGCGTTATTTTCGTGCATGCCTTCCTTTTCAAAAGAAAAATGATCCGCATCTATCGTTTCCCGACTCCCTGATAACAATATTGCTCTTTCCAGATTGTGCTCCAGTTGCCGGACATTGCCGGGCCATTCGTAAGATTGCAATTTTTTTAATGCTTCGGGTGTGATTTTTTTATTTTTATAATTGTATTTTTGGGCAAATATTTTCAGAAAATGGTCAACAAGCAGAGGGATGTCTTCTTTCCGCTGATTCAGCGGCGGTACTTCAATAGGAAAAACATGGAGACGGAAAAACAAATCATCCCTGAATTTCGAGGTATCGACCAGCTCCTGCAGGTTGCGGTTTGAGGTTGCAATGATGCGCACGTCGATGGGGATTTCGGTTGTGCTGCCCACCCGGATTACTTTCATCTCCTGCAATACGCGCAGCAGTTTGGCCTGCATATTATAGGGAATTTCACTGATTTCATCTAGCAGCAGAGTTCCGCCGTTACATTCTTCAAAAATACCTTTTTGGGTTTTATAGGCGCCGCTGAAAGAACCTTTTTCATGCCCGAACAGCGTGCTTTCAAAAAGCGTTTCGGGTACGGCGGCGCAGTTGATTTTCAAGAATGGCTTGTCGGCACGGTTGCTGTTATCATGCAACGCCTCTGCAATCAGTTCTTTTCCCGTACCGCTTTCACCGCGAATGAATACCGTGGCGTCACTTTTAGCGACAACGTCAATATTATTATATACCTCCTGCATTGAGGGGCACTGACCGATCAGTCGGGTTTCCTGCCTGTAATCTTCAAGGCGGCGCTTCAGATTTTTATTTTCCCGCTGAAGTTTACGATATTCGAAAAAGCGTTCGACCCGCGATTCAATCTGGTTTATTGAGAAGGGTTTGGTGATAAAATCGTAGGCGCCTTCTTTCATCGCTTCGACGGCGGTTTCGATGGTTCCGTATGCCGAAATAACGAGGTAACCCATATCATCGTGTATTTGCTTTGCTTTGCTGATAAGCTCGATGCCTTTTATCCCGGGCATCATCAGGTCGGTTATTGTTAAGTCGAAAGATTCATTTTTAAGTATATCGAGGGCTGCGTTGCCTGATTCAGCCGTTTTGACTGTGTAGCCTGCACTTTCCAGTGTCTCTTCCATGATTTGACGCAGATGATCATCATCATCAACAACGAGTATCCGTGACATGTCAAAACCTTATATTTCTGATTCAATTTAAAAAATATCGGCAGGATAATTATTCGGCAAACCTGAGGCTAAACTTTATTTATTTTTAACTGTTGCGCTCCGGGCTTTCTTTTTGTTTTTGATAAGAGGCCAAAGCGTCGGGATTTTTTACTCTTTTCTTCATCTCCCGTTCTTTTAAGCTCAGCGCCAGTTCCGCTTCTTCGGGACGGATTTCCCTGATTACATTTTTCAACCTTTGATTTTCAGCTTTTAATAAATCGATTTGCTCGTACAGGTTTTTGTTTTCTTTGCGCAAGGATCTTTCGCGTTCCGAGCGTTCGGTTAGGGAAACAATCTGATCGATGCGGAAGGGTTTAATCATATAGTGAAACATATAATTGCGCATCGCATCTACGGCAAATTTCAGGTTATGATATCCGGTCATAATGATGACAATCAGATCGGGGTAGATTTCCTGCAGCTTCAATCCCAGTTCAATTCCCGTAAGATGATTCCAGCCCAGATCCAGATCAAGCAGGGCAAAATCGAGCTGCATTCCTTTTACCTGTACGAGTGCTTCCTCCGGGGTCTCCGTCGAAATGACCCTGCTAAAATATTCACGCAGACCTTCGGATATCATTTCGCGTACGGTGAAGTCGTCATCGACGATTAGAATGTTGTGTGTTTGCTGGTCCATAATGAAAACCTTAACAGTGAAAGGCCCTTCATGAAGCGCTCATTTCATTAAACAACTTCAACCACAGATTATTTATAATTGCTTCGGCATTATCCCCGGATTGAGGAAAGCTCATGCAGGAATAGTGCAAGGTAATGTTCGTTTTATTGCCGGTGGCATCTTTGGATTTTTCCAGTTGTTCTTTCAGCTCGACGCTTAACGATTCAATACTAAAAATATCAGCCCTGGGATATATGAACAGTGCCGAATCGGCCGCCAGCCAGATTAAATCGCCAACGCCATTCAGCCGCTGATTAACAATTTTCTGATAGGCCTGAATGTCATTATCGAGCAGGAATACATCTTCGTAATGATTTTTCAGACTAATCCGGTAAATGGCAAAGGATATCGGATTGAGGGCCAGCCGCGATTCATTAACCCGGTCCTTGATTACTTTGCTGATGATGGTATCATAAGTGTGGACTTCCTTTTTTCGCGGTTTTGCGAGAGAAACCAGCGGTGCAACCTGAATTGAAAAGATTTTCAGCAATTGTTTTTCATCGTGACTGAGGCTGCGGTTCACGTTTAAACCGATGATCAGATAAGCGTTTGTTTTCTCATAAAAACGCAGCGGCGCCATAAGCAGTTTGGTACAATCCCCCGGCAAAGGAAAGGTTTTGTCACCGATTGAAAATGTCCCGTCATATACCGGTATTTCGGTTAAAGTCTCATGGCTAAGGGACACTTCATTTATTTTTTGCATTCGGTTAAACTGAAATTGTTTTTTAAATGCTTCATTGAATTGCTGGTGAGCGGAGATCTTATAATAGCTATCGGTTTCATCGTACAGGGCAATGGCCGCGGCATCGAATGCAAAAAATTCCGTGCAGGTATCGAGAATCATTTCTGCAGCAAGCGTAAAATCAGTTACCTGATATACGATCGAAATAATTTCATGCAGGAGCAACAGGTTGTCTGATAGTTTGTCGTTTTTTTTCTGGGGCGGATTTTTTTCAATCTCTTTCATCTGCAAAATTTTTTCACCACGTTTAATATTACATTTTTTGACCGGGAACAAAAATATCGTAGGTACGGTCATCCATACCACTTAATGATTCAACCAGGATTTCATTTTTGAAGCGTGAAACTTTTACCGCGCTCATCTGCTCGTCTGTATAGAATCCGATCCCGTTGATCTCAATGCTGACATTGGGATGCAATGCTTCTTCAATGACCACTTCTTTCAAAATGGTATCCTTCGAGGTTTTCCGCTGCAATTGCAATTCGTATTTTTCCAAATCCTTCTTTTTTATTTTTAATCGCTGAACCTCTTCGCGGATACGGTTTTTTTCATTTATTTTCTGTTCGGATAATCTCCGTATACGTTCTCCGAGGACTTCCAGAAAAGATAATTTTTTTTCCAGTCCGCTGATGCGCATATTCAGTTCCGTCCGCGAACGGCTGATTTCCCATAATTGATTGTGCGACTGCTTTTCGCTCTGATTGTGAATCTTGAGTTCGGTATGGACATTTTTGGCCGAACCGACATTCCTAACCAGTATGCCGTAATCAGCGGTGATGCAGCCGCCGCGGATAAGTCCCTCGTTTTTATTGAGAATGACACGTCTGCCTGCCGATACTTCCGAGTTAATTATATAGTGGCAGATAATTACATCGCCGCGTACGCCAACGGTTGCATCCTGAATAAATCCGCAGATCAGATTGTTGCCGGCTAAAATTTTTGCCCTGTTTTTTCCGACGACGCCGCACTGGATGGTAATATCGCCTTTCTGGGAATAGACGCTGGCTGCCTCAACATTACCGCCGATGAAAACTGCGTCTCTTGCTTCTACCCGAAAACCGGAACGTACGTCCCCTTCGATGACCACGGGTCCGTTAAACTTAATATTTCCGGTGGTATAGCTGACGTCGCCGCGGATGTGATAGACGTTTTCCACATTGACTTTTTCATTATCAAAGATGACCGATCCGTCTTTGTCGGCAACCAGAGTTAAGCCATCCTCAAGAATGCGGGTATTTCTGCCTGCCGGCAGTGATATATCCCTGCCCGTCGAGTCCAGAACGCGGCCATCGACGGTGTATCCGTCCCGGCCTTTAGCGGCAGGAATTTTAACGGCCAGTATTTGATTTTCTTTAACCGATTCGAAAAGGCGGGTTTTTTTAAAATCGATACGCCCCCCGTTCGGAGCCAATGGCCTTAAGACGTCCGGCTGTTCGATATGCCAGTTAATACGGGCGTTATTACCTTTTTCTGCCGGGCGACCACGGGCGAAAACCAGGTCGCGCACATTTTCCTTTTTTGCGACGAGATCTTGCAGCAGGCTTGAGTCGATACCTTTCGTCACGCCGGCTTGACGCACCATTCCGCTAATTGTTTCGTAAGCCGGAAAGTCCGTTGCTGAGGCCTGAATGGTAATTGTTGCGCTCATGCGGTCTTCTGCTATATTTATCGCAATATTGTCCACAATTGCTGTCATCCGTTAGTTTATCCGGCCATTTGTGATTGTTGTTCAAAATCAAATACGATATTGGCTATTTCGCCGCAGGAACACTCATAAACGAAACCGATAACTTCGTCATTTTCTGTGATCGGAACGATATTGCTTTTATGATCGCCGCCGTGATCCATTTCCGGTGGTACAATTTTATGGGTTTTACCATAATTTACAGCGTGACTTTTAATGACCGAAGCAGTGCGTTTTTTTGGTTGATTGTTTTTGAATATACTGCCTTTATCGTCAGTGATAAAATCATCATACGGTGACTGCATAGAAATTCCTTTGTATATAATTCATTGGCGTACAACTTAAGTGAAAAGATTATCGATCATATCCTGGGATATGTTTGTCTGACGAACGGTGTCTTTTGTTCGTTCTTCAAAGTAGCGTTTCATTGCTTTTTGGTTTTTGACACCCAGTTCCATCTCGATGGCCTGAATCACATCACCGCCAAAAATTGTCTTTCCCTTCATTTTCATGGAGGATTCAAATAACTCCAGAAACTTATCGTAAATGGCCTGCAGAATGCGCACAACGTGTTCGAGCTGCTGAGAGGTAATGTCCTGAAACTGGAAGGCATAAACGATTTCCGATGTCTGATTCTGAACGTTCTCCAGTAAATCAATATGTTTCTTGTTAACCGCATCTGCTGTCAGATTTTCCTTCAGCGTTTCCATCTCTCCGGTAATCGTATCTAATTTATCCAGAACTTCATGGGTGGCCAGCTCCGTCGTTTTTGAAACATTGTGAATATTTTCGGCTGCCGTCGGTATTTGGCTGGTACTATCCTTCATAAAAGCGTTTGCTTCCAGCAACAGAGGAATAACGTCTTTAATAAAGATAAACATGTCGCTGACCAGAGGAAGAATTTCGTCACTCATTTTGATGGATTCGCGCAAAGTGTCCACCTTTTTGATGACATCGTCGATGTTTTTAATTTTCACAATGATTTCCTCGCTTTAAGACAAACTAAAAAGTTCAAGCATTTTTTTACGGAGTACTTCAGGCGTGAACGGTTTTACGATATAGCCGTTTACCCCCAACTTTATTGCAGCCATTACATCTTCTTCCATGCCGCGGGTGGTAATCATCAGTATTGGCACGTTTTTATATTTATCCAGTTTACGCAAATGTTCAACCAATTCTTCACCGTTCATTTCAGGCATATTCCAATCTGTGAGTATCAAATCAAATTCACTCTTCTGGATTTTTTCCAACGCATCGACGCCATTCTCGGCGTCTTCGATTTCTTTGATGCCGAGTTTTTTAAGTGAATTGGAAATAATCCTGCGCATCGTCGGCGAATCTTCAACGAAAAGCACTCTTTTATCATCCATAACCGCTCCTTCTGTTTGTACATTTATTCCGGATTATGCAGTCGCTGAATCCAAATTAAATTTCATTAAATGAACCGGAATCAGCGATCTTAATAAAATTAAAAAAAAGCTTCCGCAGAAAGTGTTTGTTTATATTGTCTCCTTTGGTTGCGCTTATCCAAATTTTGCTCCTCATCCTGCCGGTATTTGGCGACTATAATATTCAAAATTGTTTCTGCAATTTATATGCCACAGGTAAACGGGGATTTCTGTTAAACCCCAATTATTTAATTTTAAACAACTTACAATTAATCAAACTGTGTAACTGCCAGCGTAAAAAGATCTTAAATGAATCTGACGGCAGGAAAAAATTTCCCCGCGGGTTTACTTCGTTGCCGCAACAATGCAGGCACACAGTTCCCAGTCTTCCAGCCGGTAGCGCCTTAAAATGCCTTCGGATAATCCGGCATCAATACTTTCAAACAAACTGCTTTTGGGCAGACTCAGCTCAAATTTGCAATCGGGTAACAATTCCGCCGCCAGGCGTCCGCTGAGTGTGTTGGCCAGTTCGCCGGCGGTATCAAATAGCATGGCCTGATCCGCATCCGGTAAATCTTCTCCGGCCAGTTCTGCCATTACATAGTCGATTAGATCCCGCGGAAATAAAAGAGCCAGTCGTATTTCGATTGGACTCAGTACGCTAATTTCAGTAATAATTTTTGTCGAATCGGGTTGGGGCAGCTCTTCCAGATCCCGGGCTTCTTCAATTTCCATGAAAGTCAGATTTTCCATGGTTTCGCTCAGACACGATTCGAAGTTTGCTATCAGTTGTTCTGTTGAAAAATTCATAATTATTTTACTCGACTAATTTTAGTTCTTCACTTAATACTTTATGCATATCAGGGAGCGAGATTGGTTTGGAAAGGACTGCCACGGCATGCTCCCTGATCAGCTCTCTCTCATTGGCGTCGTTTTTAAGACTGGTAATGATGATTACGGGAATTTCAAAAGTTTTCGGAGAACTCTTCATTCTTTTCAAAAGTTGTTCGCCGTTCAGTTCAGGCATATTCAGATCAGTGATGACCAGATCTATTTTTTCATTTTTTAAAATAGTCAATGCCTCTTTGCCGTTACCCGCCTCCCTTAATGTCGCAGCCTGTATGCCGCAGATGTCCAGACTGCGTTTCATAATAGAGCGTGCGACAGCAGAATCATCGACTAATAAGATTTGCTGCATAAAATCAACCTCCCGGCAAAAAATATATTTTAGATTTTCCAATCTTTTCTGTTTGGAGAAGAAATGGTTACCTCGCCGTCTTTTACATTTAAAGTAACGGTACGGCTGTGTGACTGCCCCACGTCTTCGGCCAGTGCCCCGAGATGATAGCGCCAAAGCAGTTTTTTAATAGCCAGCACATTCCGTTTACCGATATTGAATTTACCGGCGGGATCCAAAATATTCGCTCCGCCTGCCAGTTTAACAGTCAACCGGTTATTACCGGCGATACCTATTTTTTTAAATTTTTCAATAAGAATTGGAATTGCCGTATCGGCAAAGTATCCGGGCATGGTTTTCGCTTTACCATTGCCCAGTTTGGAATCGGGCAGAGCAATGTGTGCCAGCGCCGCTGCCTTCTCTCTTTGAGCATAAAAAATAAGTGCAACACAGGAGCCGAGCGCATAGGTCTTGATTACATCTTCCGGTTTTTTACTCAACCCGATTCCGCCGACACCAACAACAATTTGACCCATTAATTCATCCCATCTATGTAATGTTTTACTACATTTGGTATCTCATCAAGCGGCTGTAAATCTTCCGCCCCGCCGCGTAAATAGGCTTCTTTCGGCATTCCGAATACGACGCAGGTATCCTGGTTTTGGGCAACGGTGCGGGCGCCGTTACGACGCATTTTGACCATCGCATCCGCGCCGTCGCTACCCATGCCTGTCAACATGACCCCGATGGCATTAGCCCCGGCATATTTTGCCACGGACCGGAAAAGCACATCGACAGAGGGCCGATGTCCGTTGACCAAATCCCCGTTTCTGCAAACAACGCGATAAACGCCGCCGGAACGCATGATTTGCATGTGATAGTTGCCCGGGGCGATTAAAACGTGTCCGGTCATTACCCGGTCGCCCGATTTGGCCTCTTTGACATTCAGATCGGTTATGGCATTCAGACGCTCGGCAAACATTCGGGTAAAACCGGCCGGCATGTGCTGCACGACTACGATACCCGGTGTGTTGACGGGCAGGGCGCTGATCAGCCGGCGCAACGCCTCGGTACCGCCTGTGGATGCGCCTATGGCGATAACTTTATCGGTTGTTGTCGTAAGCGATGCATTAATCTCTACCTTGGTCAGACTTTTTTTATTGATAAAATTCCTTTTCCATCCGGATACATCAACGGCTGCGCACATTTTCACCTTTTGGCGCAGATCGTCCATCATTGCCGATAAACCGTTTCGGACATCGCTGGCCGGTTTTAGCACAAAGTCAATCGCCCCTGAGGCAAGCGCATCCAGGGTAATTTGAGAACCGCTGGCCGTGAGCGAGGATACCATCAGCACCGGCAGGGGGTATTGCGGCATCAGCTTTTTCAGGAATTCGAGGCCATCCATGCGCGGCATTTCCACATCCAGGGTCATCACGTCCGGTTTGCTTTTCAGGATCAGATCGCGTGCCTGATAGGGATCGTTGGCGGAACCAACGACCTCAATTCCGGGATCGGATTCCAGGCCCCGGTGCAGGACATCCCGCACCATTGCCGAATCATCAACTATGAGTACACGTACTACTGGCATCGCTCAACACCACTTTTTTATAGATTGCCGGTTTGATATATTGAAAATAATGATTGGTTCTGCCCAGGCTTTCCGAATGGCCGATAAAAAGGTGTCCCTCCGTCCCAAGATGTTTGTGGAAGCGGATCATCAGCTTGCTGCGCGTGATCTGATCGAAGTAAATCATCACATTACGACAGAAAATGACATCAAATTGCCGCCGGAACGGATATTCCTCGCGCATCAGGTTGAGACGGCGGAACAAGGTTAAGTTTTTTAAAACCGGTTTTACCCGGTAATGCTCCTTGTCCGGCCTGTCAAAATATTTTTGAATCATCGGTGCGCTAAGGCGTTTTACATTTTCCGCAGTGTAGAGGGCGTCCGAGGCTTTTTTCAGCGCCACTTCCGAAATATCGGTCCCGAGAATTGCGGCACGGTCCATAGCGTTGCTTCCGAAGTATTCGGCGATCAGCATAGCCAGCATATAAACTTCTTCACCTGAAGAACACCCGGCGGACCAGATGCGGATTTTGTCATTTTTGGATTTTTTCGTCTGTTCGTCTAATTTTGGCAAGATGATATTTTTGAAATAATCGAAATGACTGTATTCCCGGTTAAAATAGGTGTGATTGGTCGAAATGCGGTTAATCAGCGTATTGAGCGCCTCGCCGCTGGTGTCACTAAGCACATGCTTATAGTATTCATCGAAGCTGCGCAAACCGCTGCCTTTTAGCACTTTGTTTAGCCGGCCAGCCACCAGCGAGCGTTTCTGCTCGCTCAGATTGATGCCAAACCGGGTGTAAACCAGATCCTTTATCTGCTTAAATTCCTTGTCCGCCAGTTGAATGAGTGCCTGCATGGCCGTTTCTTTCGGTTATTTTCTAAAAGTCACCAAAATCGTCATCTTCGGGATTTGTTTTTGGCTTGCCATAGGAGCCGTTGCCATTGCGTCCGTTGCCGTTGCCGCTCCATTGATCGGCGCCAACGGGTTCCGCGTGAATGTAAGATTCAGCATCCGCTTCCGCCTGCTCTGATTCGGCGGCAAGTTTGAACTGATAGAGCATTTTTTTGAGACGTTCGGCGTGTCCGGAAAGTTCGGCGGCCGCTGACGCACTTTGTTCGGCGCTTGCCGTGCTGGCCTGGGTTATGTCGTCAATCTGCTGCAATGCCTGATTAACCTGATCGATACCCTGTACCTGTTCGCCCGATGCACTGGAAATTTCATCAACCAGGTCGCTTGCCCTGGAAACGTTCTCGTTAATAGCCTTAAGCGCCTCTGCGGTTGCGCGGGCGATTTTTGTACCATTATCGACGCGGCTCACCGAACCCTCAATCAGTTGTTCTGTTTCTTTGGCTGCCCTGGCGCTGCGTTGGGCCAGGTTGCGTACTTCCTCTGCAACCACGGCGAATCCTTTGCCATGCACGCCGGCGCGGGCGGCCTCTACAGCCGCATTGAGGGCCAGCAGATTGGTCTGGAAAGCAATTTCATCAATCACTTTGATGATTTTTGAAATCTGGTTCGAGGAGTCATTGATTTCGCTCATGGCGTCCAGCATCTGTGCCATATGTTCATCGCCCTTGTCGGCGGCGTTGCTCGCCGTTGTTGTGAGCTGATTGGCCCGTTCGGCATGATCGGCATTCTGACGGGACTGGGAGGCAATTTCCACCATGGAAGCGCTGGTTTCTTCCAGCGAGCTGGCCTGCTGCGTTGCCCCTTCGGAAACGGACTGGCTGGAATCGGCAACCTGCTCGGCGCTGCTGCTGATCTGGGTGACGGACAGGGCAACCTGCGTCAAAATGTTATTCAATGCTTTAACGGAACTGTTAAGGGCTTCCCTCATGTGCGCGTAGTCACCCTGAAATTCGCTTGTGATATTCGCCGTCAGATCACCTTCAGATAATTTTTCCAGGGCCTGCAGCATTTCATTAATCGGTGCGGTTACCGCATTAAGCGTTTTATTGATACCATCAACGATTTTGCGGAAATCACCGTGATGCCGTTCCGTATCGACCCGCGTATCCAGCTTACCTGCCAGTGCGCCTTCGATCAGTTGATTGGCGTCTGTTACCAGCGCCTGGAATGATTCGATGCAGGTATTCAGATTTTCTTTAATTTTGTTAAAATCACCCTCGTAATCTTCGCCGATCTTTTCCGGGATTTGTCCCAGTGATATCTTTTCAATGATATCCGCGGCGACATTCAGCGGTCCGGTTAAGGCATCGAGAGTTCCGTTAAATCCGGACAAAATGGCGTGATAGCCGCCTTCGAAATTTTCCGCTTTCCCGCGGAATTGCAGATTCCCGGCCTTGGCCTGTTCGCTGATTGCTATGCCCTCCTCAATCAGGGCATTCAGATTATCATTGATCGTATTGATGGTTTCGGTGAGGACAATCTGTTGACCGGGCAGGTCGCGCATTCTCTGATCGAGGTTACCTTTCGCATAATTTTTAAGTATCTCAATCGCTTCCAATACCGGATTAGCAAACACATCGAAGGCTTCATTTAAATTTTCCAGAACATCGCGGTAAGCGCCCTTTACCTGATCAGTACGGCAGCGTTCATCGATCGTGCCGCTTTTCTGTTTTTCGACCATGCGTTCCAGTTCTGACAGCAGTATCTGCAGGCTGGCTTTCATATCCAGCATTGCCTTGCCCAGCTCATCCTTGTCGGACAATACCTGGATATCCGTGCCTAAGTTACCCCTGGCAATGGCGTGAGCTGTTTCCGATTTTTCACGCAGCGAGCGAACCACATCGTTAAAGGATCCCGCCAGTTGCTCAACCTCATCGCTGCTTTTGATATCAATGTCTACATCAACAGAGCCCTCGGCCACCTGGCGGGCGGCGTCGACTAAGGTGTCAATCGATCCGGTGGCCCGGCGAATGGTGAGCACGGCCGGAACCAGAAAAGCAATCACGGCAATCAGGGCAATGGTCAGTGAAAGTGTTGTCTGACCGGATGCGGTTTCGTTTAGATATTTCTTGGAAAAGTCGATCTCTACAAATCCGAGCAGGTTCTGTCCCGAATCGCGTACCGGGGCCAATACGCGCAAAATATCGTCGGTGTCGTGAAATTTAACTTCATCAATGGAAACATCTTCAGGTAATTTGCCATCCGGTGAAAGGCCATTCAGAAATTTTCTGTTTTCGTCAAAAACCAGTACATCGGAAATCGTGGAATACGCATCATCGTTTTTCACAAGATTGAGCGATTGTTCCAAAGCGATACCGTCGTCCAGCATGATCGTCTGCAAGCTGAGGGCAAGATTATCCACGAGCAGGCCGGTGATAAACTCGGCATCCTTCTTCAAAATATCCGCACCCATTTTTTGCGACTGATAGGGGGCATAGATGGCCAGTAATAATCCGAATAACAAACTTATGATGATCATGGGTAGAATAAATTTGACTTTTAATGATCGGATATTCATGGTGATGTCCTTTTACACTTTTTAAGTTTTTTTTGCTTTCTTTGTTTATTGTTCAATTTCTACCCTTTCTGATTAAGGCATTTAGTCAATTGATTTACAGAATCAATTTCAGAGATTAATGCGGCTTTCGCCCTGACTGAACAATTTGAAATTTCTGTTACGCAGCTTCTTTGCATAATCGGCATATCATAGTTTAATTTTCTGAGTTATTGAGTTTCACCAGTATTTATTGCCCTAACCTTATCCTGTCATTCTAACGCACTGTTGTAATATTGTTTTTAATTTTCGTATTAATTGCGAATGACCTCGGCGGCACCGATTTGCTGCAGAAACTGTTCATTGAACCTGTCTGCCATATACATGGATTCTTTCAGGTTAATGGTTAACTGTATTTTATTATCTTCGCCGGGCAATAATGCGATTAAAGCGCCCTGATCGCTGTATTTTTTTGATGAAGAAACAAGCGGTATCTTATTGTTGGTACAGTGACTAACAATAAGCTGGGCGATGATTGCGGACTCGAGCTCCGGCGATGCATAAACGACAACAACGGAACCGGGGTCGACCAGCGCGAGATTCTCTTTTACCGACTGTACATCGGTCACCAGATGCAGTACAACCTTCACCCCCATTTTTACAGCGGCTTTGGCGATTCTCGGTTTTTCCTCATTTTCTATACTTGCGGGCAGAAATACGGAAACGGTTTTCTTTTCAGGGAAAACTTTTTTAACCATGTAAAAATACTGGAGTGGCGTCACACTGCCGGCACAAATGTTAGCACTGATGAACATGATCAACAGGATAAAAAGTGATGTTAATTTTTTCATAAATAATCCCTCCGTGGATCAGGTTAAACGTCCTTATTTTTATTTTCTCAGAATCGGATATTTTCCGTACCGCTTTTGAAATTGTTTACTATTTGCACACTTTTTGGAAAATACCCGACCCATAAATCCGTTCTTTAAAATTCACCGAATTCCGAATCGTCCAGAATAATCTGTTCCTTTTCAGACTTGTGATTCTTGCTCTTACCGTTTTTTTCGTGCTTTCCATTACCATGCTCGTCCGACGCTTCATGCCAGTCTGCTTCGGCGATATACTCGTTTTGCTCATTTTCAAGCTGTTGCAGTCTGAATTTTTTGATCATTTGCTTCAGTTGCCGCGCCTGACCGGAAAGCTCTTCGGCTGCTGAGGCGCTTTCTTCGGCGCTGGCTGTGTTGGACTGGGTTACCTGGTCGATTTGCGACATGGCCTGATTCATTTGTTCGATGCCCT